>DASUWQ010000117.1:0-11748 GCA_036378375.1 Chthoniobacterales bacterium | reverse complement strand
AGGTAAATGGCGCCGTCCTGAGAGATGCCGAATCCGGAACTGAGCACCAGGTCCGGGCAAAAGTTGTTATAAAAGCGACCGGTATTTTCTCCGACACCATCCGGCTTTTTGATGATCCGCACCTCGCGAGGATCATTACTGTCGCCCAGGGCTCACATCTGGTGCTCCCGGCGAAGTTTTTACGCAGCAAGTCCGCGTTGATGGTGCCGAAGACCTCCGATGGGCGGGTCCTATTCGCAATTCCTTGGCATGACCGCCTACTCGTGGGCACGACCGACTTCGGCGTACCAGCACCCATCGAGGAGCCGAGAATCCAGCCGCACGAGATTCAGTTCATTTTGTCGGAGGCTGGCAAATATTTTGCGGAGGATCCGACCGAAGCGGATGTGCTCGCTTGCTACTCCGGGCTTCGCCCGTTGGTTAAGCACGGGAGCGGCACCAGTACGGCTAAGCTCTCCCGCTCCCATACGGTAATCGTTTCCCCGGCGGGCTTAGTCACGATCACAGGCGGAAAATGGACGACATACCGCCATATGGGTGAAGATTGTATCAATCACGTCGAACAGGTAGCCGGCATTGAGCACCGGGATTCCAGAACCGCGGGACTGTCGCTGCACGGCAATACCCAGGAGGCAGCTATCTTTAAGGCGCCAGAACATTTGGCCGTGTACGGCTCGGATCGTCCCGAGATCGAAAAACGAGTCAGCCAGAACCCGGCATTCGCCGAGCCGCTCGATCCTGCTCTCCCGTATCTGACTGCCGAAGCGGATTGGGCCATTGAAAATGAGATGGCCCGGACCGTTGAAGACATTCTGTCGCGCCGGACTCGCGCACTCTTGTTGAACGCGCGTGCCGCCTGTCAGGCGGCGCCCAAGGTGGCACAATTGTTAGCAGATCGTTTGGGCCGCGACAAGAGCTGGATCCAGGCGCAAGTGCAAGAATTCCAGACACTAGCTAAAAATTATATACTGTAGCTGGTGGCAATTCTGGAGTGGTTTTCGCGGCGCCGCGGAACGGCGGCAAAATCGGCGGGAACCGTTGTTTTTTTCTTTAATATTGGGCTGCGGAAGCGCACAATCTGCCGTCCGATGCATCCTTGCTAACCCGCCTTTTCTTCGAAATCGTTTTTTTAATTATAAAAATTACAAGAAATGGCTGGATTCGCGTCAAAGAATCGATTACTTAGGCCATCCTTCATGAGGTTTCCGTGTATATCCGCGGTGCTAGCAATTGTAACTGCCCCCCTGTTCGCTGAACAAACGGCAAATAGCGGGTGGCAATATGACGCGGTCATGCCTGAGCATGTGCCGGACAAAGACAATCCATTCGCGACAGATCTCAACGCGATTACCGACGTGCTGGCTAAGAGCCTGGATCGCTGGAACGCCCATGATGTCGACGGCTATTTGTCCGCTTTCTGGAATTCACCACAACTGCTAGTCGTCTTTGATAACCAGCAATTTCAGGGTTGGGATGCATTAAAAGGCGCTTACCAGGAGGTTCTTTCCAATCCGAACAAAATGGGGCGCATGCAGCCGCTACGGACACAGATTCGGATCACTAAGTCCGACCTTGCCCTGGTTCAGGATGAATGGGTTATTCGCTACCCGGACCGTGACGTAGAACATGTCGGGTCTTCGACGATGACCGTTCAGAAAGTCGACGGTGCGTGGAAAATCATTAGCTCTTACTCACGGTATAGCCCAGCTACCTCTCGAGGATGGGAGTATGACTCTATCGCGCCAGAGCGAGCAGCAGGGAGCCCCGCCTCGGAAACTGCTGACATACAGGCTATCAATTCCCTGCTATCCAATATGGACCAGCGATGGAACGCGCACGACGTGGACGGTTACATGTCGGTCTTCTGGAAATCGCCGGAGCTTTTCGTGGTCGTCCAGGCAGAGCAATATCAGGGCTGGGATATTCTTTATAAGGCATACAAGACGGGATTTCCGGACCCAAATGCGATGGGTACGACCGAGCCTTCTAGAATACAAATAAAGCGCCTCAGTCCGGATTTTGCTATTGCATCAAACTGGTGGAGCGTCAGTTACTCGAACTCAAAGGTCCACGTTGTTGGTAACACAATGATGGATCTACAGAAGTTTCCGGATGGCTGGAAGATCATTGCGGCGCATTCCAGCTTTGCCGAACCCTAGTCCTAGTCCCAGCCCGGAAGATTTATCCTCAGACCGGGCCAAAAAAAGAGACCCGCGTAGCACTACTACCCCGCGGGTGGCTTAGTCGCGAAATCAAGCTGCCGGCCTAGCCGGCAAAATCCAGGCCCTGCGTGGGCTGAGCCTGCAAAACCGAGCCCAAGAGTGGATGCGTCGGTAAAACAGAAGCCATGAGCGGGTGCGTCGGCAAAACAGAAGCTGTGCGCGGATGAGTCGGCAGAACTGAGGCTACGCTTGGGTGCGTCGGCAGAACCGAAGCCATCAGCGGGTGCGTTGGCAAAACAGAAGCCGTGCGCGGATGAGTCGGCAGAACTGAGGCTACGCTTGGGTGTGTCGGCAGAACCGAAGCCATGAGCGGGTGCGTTGGCAAAACAGAAGCCGTGCGCGGATGAGTCGGCAAAACTGAGGCTACGCTTGGATGCGTCGGCAGAACCGAAGCCATCAGCGGGTGTGTTGGCAAAACCGAGGCCGTACGAGGATGAGTCGGCAGAACTGAGGCTACGCTTGGATGCGTCGGCAGAACCGAGGCCATCAGCGGGTGCGTCGGTAAAACCGAGACTACGCTTGGATGGGTTGGTAAAACCGAAGCCATGGGGGACGAAAGGTTTTTCGACAACCCAGACGCGACTGGAACATTCCAGACATTTCCACCCGTGAGGCTTTCACTCTCAGTTGTTATTTTAGCCTGGGATCGACTTTCTTCTTTCTGCCACAGCCATTCCTGGTCCTTGTAAAAATGCCGGTGAGTTATATCGCCCATTGGCCCCATTCCATTTGCCATCTGGGACAGAGCCCCAGCAACAATTATAGCGGAGATTATTGCTTTCATAATAAATCGGATGTTACAACGCTCTGCGCAGGTTGCGTTAAAATTTTGATAATTGCGTTAAAATTTTGACGATTTTTGCGTGAAAACTGCCTGATTTATCGAAATCTTCGCGTATTACAGAATTTCTATCTGTTGTTTTGGATACGCCCTTGCCGAGTATCCCCCGAAACATGACGCGATTGTCATGATCTCAGCCTTGAAAGCCTTTCCCGCTTGAGATCCTCTGATCCGGTATTAAGGCTCTCGAATGGGGAAAACGGTACTTGGTCCAAAACGGAAACGTCGGCCTCGTTCGCTCACGGTCTTTTCGGCGTTCCCGCTCCTTCCTGGCGTGCTTGGCGCTATCGACGTCGCTACTCCCAGTCCAACGCCCTATTCGAAACTGGAGGCGATCACAGATCCGGCCCGGTCCGGCTCGGAACTATCCCTGGTCGAATGGGTCTGCCGGTCGTTCGCGATTACCATCGACGGGCTTAGCGCGTTTCTCAGTCAGGTGCTCGGTCCCTGGAGTCAAAGCGACCTTTTTCTCCAAGTTACCCCGGCAAAACTGATTCTTGGCTTCCTTTCCGCGCTCCTAATCATCCTCCTGTTGCGCATCGCTCGCTGGATCCTGAAACGGGTCCGCCGAGAGCCGAAAACCAGTGAATCGCAACGCTATTGGATCGACGGGCTTCTACATGCGTTTCGAAAGGGCCTCGGCATCTTTGCTTGGATAACCGCTCTCTTTCTCTTCGTTTCTCCGCTGCTCCCGCACATCGCGATTGCTCTAAACAGCCAGGCTCCATTCGAAATAGCCAGCCGGTTAGCCGAGATCGGTTACTTCGTGTCCCTAGTCGTTTTCGCCTACTATGCAGTCCGGCTCGTCGGCGGCTGGCTGAACCACTTAGCCCAACGCCAACCTCGGCGCTGGTACGACCCGACGTTCCCTCTGGTCGGGCAGCTGATCTATTACAACTTCCTGCTCATCTCGTTCCAATACCTGATCGAACTGCTGCGTTTGCCGGGCAGCGCCGCCGCCATTTCTTCGAAGGTTGTCTCCATCGTTTCCATCCTGGTCAACACCGTGATGCTGATCCAAATGGTGCGGGCGCTTGAAGATATCGCGATGGTCAGGACCGAGCACCGCGGCTATGACACCTATCGCTATCGCGGCCTTCAAACCCGGTTCAGAGTTTTACGGCAACTGATCATTTTCGTTTTGGTCATTATCTGCGCCGCCACCATCCTATTGAATTTTGATCCAGTACGTCAGATCGGTACCGGATTACTGGCTTCCGCCGGGGTCGCGGGTGTCATCGTTGGTCTAGCCGCTCAAAAATCGTTGTCCACGATCATCGCTGGACTACAGATCGCGGTGACCAGCCCCATGAAAATCGACGATGTCGTGGTGGTTGATGGCGAGAACGGCCAAATCGAAGAGATTTCCTTGACCTATGTCGTGGTGAAAGTCTGGGATCAACGCCGTCTCATCCTGCCGATTACCTATTTTATTGATAAATCTTTTCAGAACTGGACCCGGTCTAGTTCTGAACTACTTGGCACGGTTTTTCTCTATGTCGATTACACGGTCCCAATTGACCAGCTTCGCGCCGAAGCCAATCGCCTGGTTTCTGAATCAGCGCTTTGGGATAAACGGGTCTTTGGCGTCCAAGTGACAGACTGGAAAACCGATTCGATCGAGATAAGGATCCTGGTGAGCGCCGCCACCTCGGGCAAGCTTTTCGATCTCCGCTGCGAGATTCGGGAAATGCTCCTAGCCTACCTCCAGCAACTCGAACCAAGTGCATTCCCAAGGGTGAGAAACGTGGTTGCGCGTTCCGGCCCACAATCAGACGGTCACCGAGCGGACTTGAGCGATCGAAACCGCGAATAAACGCGAATGGTCGTTTCGTCTTCGGTTCGGTGGCAGTGATACGCAGCCCTTTAAGCACACTTAGCTAACTCGGCTGCAGACGGTCAAGAGGTGGACGACTGAGGTCAAAATCAACAACACGTTGCCGATCCCTAACGCTCCGGGCGTCAAAGGGACGACAATTGAAGCAAACCAAAGGATTGCACCAATCGCTAACAATACGATGCCGTAACCCAAAAAAAATTTGGCACCCAGACGGTTCACCTTGTACCACATCTCGGTCGATTCATAAGCCTTACGAATGCGGACGCCGTAGAACCAATTCGGACCGATTCGGTTAAACAGTAAGGGTATAGAAACCAAGATAAAAACAATCCCGGTGATGAAATAGCTCGATAGAGCAACTGCCTCACCACTCATAACTCGGTGAAACTAGCCGGATAAACCTTCGGGCGCCACTTTCCGGGCGCACTTTGTTGATCGTCTAACCCAGGGCTAAAGCCTTGGACTAATTTGTATAGCCGCTTCGCGACATAATTTCGGCCGGGGTCCGCAGCCGCGCAAAAGCAGCGCTCCACGGAGGGCGGCGCCGTCCGCCACCAATCACTTCTCACCTCTCACCTCTCACTTCTCACCTTGAGAATGAGAGTGCATCTTGGCCGCGACTTTTAGCCGTAACGCGTTCAAGGCGATAAAACCGGTCGCATCCGATTGGTTATACGCCTGGGTCGGGTCCGCTTCCATAGTCGCAATGTCTGGATTATAAAGACTCACCGGACTCTTACGACCAGCGACGATCGTGTTACCTTTATAAAGTTTAACCCGAACGATCCCGGTTACATTCTTTTGCGACTCGGTAACCAAGGCTTGAATGGCTTCGCGCTCCGGCGCGAACCAGAACCCGTTGTATACTAATTCGGCATACTTCGGACCGAGAGAATCCCGGATATGCATTACTTCTCTATCCAGGGTGATCGATTCCAGATGTCGATGCGCAAAATGTAAGATAGTGCCACCGGGAGTTTCATAGACTCCCCGGCTTTTCATCCCAACAAATCGGTTTTCTACCATGTCGACTCGCCCGATTCCATTCCGGCCGCCCAAGTGGTTCAAAACCTTCATTACCCAAAGCGGAGAAAGTTTAATCCGATCTTCCTTGATCTTGGTCACGGTTCCTTTGAACCCGAGACTGCCTAGGATCGTATCGATCTCCTCGTGACCAATCGCCCGACAGAGACCGGCTTCGAACTCCAGGTCAACAAATTCTGGCGTATCCGGAGCGTCCTCTGGAGCGACACTCAATTTGTACATGTCTCTGAGCTCCGGTGCGCTGGCATCAGTCCACGGGTCTTCGAGTATACCGCTCTCGAAACTGATGTGGAGAAGGTTCCGATCCATCGAGTACGGTTTCTTCGCCGTCGCTGCGACCGGGATCCCCTGCTGTTCCGCCCACTGGATCATTTCGGTGCGTCCGGGAAACTCTGCGCGAAATTCAGGGAGCCGCCAGGGAGCAATTACCTGTATATCGGGAGCCAAGGCCGCAGCGGTGAGCTCAAACCGGACTTGATCGTTTCCTTTACCGGTAGCGCCATGAGCAATCGCGCTAGAACCTTCCGCCCGAGCAATTTCAACCATCCGCTTGGCGATCAGCGGCCGGGCGATACTGGTGCCAAGGTAGTACTGATTCTCATACAAAGCCGACGCCTGGAACATCGGAAAAATGAAATCACGTGCGAATTCCTCCTGCAGGTCATCGATATAACATTTCGATGCGCCAGTCCTGAGCGCCTTTTCTTCCAATCCGTCCAACTCCTCCTCTTGCCCGATATCAGCGCAAAAGGCGATAACCTCAGCCGAATAGGCCTCCTTGATCCACTTAAGAATAACCGAGGTATCAAGCCCTCCTGAATAGGCAACGACGATTTTCATGTTCGGCTCATGAATACACGGGCCTGTGGGTGTCGTCGAGGCCCATAATCGTGCTCGTGCTCGGGCTCGTCCTCGTGCTCGATTTTAGAAAGAGCGTGCCAAGAAAAGGCCTTCTTTCGCCCACAATCTTCCGCGTAGATCATAGATCCTCAGCATCGTCGCGATCTACGTCCTCCCGGATCCGAAATTCATCGGGATCAAACCGTTGGACCAGCCGCGTCAGCATCGCGACAACCCTAGCCAACATCTCCTTACCGCCCTGAATACGATCGTTTGTTGCAACCCGCTTTTGCGACAGAAGCGTCCAACCCGGCGGCGCATTCCAACGCGGAACCGCGGGCATCATCGAAGAACTTGGCCCTCTGACGGCCTTGTCGCTTTCCATTACCCTCCGCAGTATTGAACAACGCCGACATGCTAGCCCTGTCGAGCTGGTCAACGAGCTCGCGGCGTTGTACGGCCGGGTACTCAGAGAGTTCTGCTAGAAAGTCCGTTAGCCACCGAATAAACTCAAGTTCGACGCCGTAGACATCCAGTTTCTCATGATCGAACATGTGATCCCTTTGCATATCATAACATGATACTTTTATGTTCGTATCAACAAATTTGTTGCGAGATTCTCAGAAAGAAGACGCCGTGTTTATCGGAACGCCTCAATCGAGCGCGAGCACGATTGATGAGGCTCTCGCCTCACTTTGGGTGCGTGATATGCGGCGCTTTCAGATAGATCGGCTCCTGCAGCTCCACGTAGCTTTCATCCCGGCCCACCAAGTACCGGGCATGAGGCAATACGACTTCGGCTTCTGGTAGTTCCGCGATCGACGAGGTCACAAAAATACGCTTTACCGCCGCCTTTGAGATCTCGGCTACAATCTCTGCTCTGGGCACCAACCGAGGTAACTCCGCGAGTTTGCCCGCCCGGATTTCACCCAGAAAAAGAGCGCCTCGCCTGACGTCCCCGATCACCAGATAATTTTCCTCGAAATAACCGAGCACCGACGGACAGCCAAAGGTCCGGCAACCGAGCCCTAACTTAATTCCCAGCGCGGTGGCAACTGCCACTCGCAACCCGGTGTATGAGCCGGGTCCGATCCCCACAACGATCTCATCCAATCGATCGATCCCCTTGATGGTTGTGTCGGCTAAAGTCGCGAGCTCTGCTGAACCTTGGAAGGATTTCTCCAGTACCAGCGATCGGTCCCGAGCCACAACGAGACTGCCTGTCTCGCCGGAATTTTCTATAATTAACTGGGTCACCAGCAAATCACTCGTTCATTGTTTTCTCCAATCGACAGCGTCACCCAAATCGCCGCGTCTGGAATTCGCTTAGGGAACCGGTTGGCCCATTCGACAGCGCAAATGCCTGGCCGGCTCAAATATTCGTCGAAACCGATTTCATCAAGTTCATCTTCAGAACTGAGTCGGTAGAAATCCATGTGATAGAGAGGTAATCGGCCACCGCGGTATTCGTGAATCAACGTAAAGGTTGGACTGGTAACTACCGCCGTTGAACCGAGACCGGCAGCTAAACCTTTCACAAATTCTGTCTTACCGGCACCTAAATCGCCAACTAGCGCCAAGACGTTTCCCGCCTTGAGGTCGGGAACGAATTCCGCTGCCACCTCGCGCGTCGCTTCTGCATTCGCGGCGAACCGTTTCATCTCGCCCGAAAATGGTCGTAACCAGGTTTACTCAGCAGATCCCCTTTTTGTTCCGTTAAACGGCCGATCCGCGTCAGCGGTAGCTCTGGGAATGCTTTCTTCCAGTCTGGTTCGAGCTTGGCACCGTCGTCGTCGCTCACCGCGAACAATAATTCATAATCCTCGCCGTCGGCTAATGCTTGCTCCACTGAACAGCCTTTATTTTTCGGTAGTGCAGAGAAGTTGATTTCGAATCCTGTGCCACTCGCTTTAGCCAGACGTGGAAGATCGCTTCCTAGCCCGTCGCTCAAATCAATCATCGCATGCAGCCTAAAATTCTCCGTGAGCCATCGAGACTCGGCTAACCTGGGTTCGAAACTCAGATGCTTTCCTCGCAAAGAACCTCCCAACCTGCCCGTGACGTAAAGGCGGTCACCAATCTTTCCTCCAGATCGAGCTACTAACCTTTCTTTTTCAACTTTCCCGGTTAGCGCTACCGAAATGAATACCGGTCCGGGAGATCGAGAGGTCTCGCCGCCAACCAGGTTAACCCCATAATTGGCCGCGGCCTGGTTCAGACCGGCGTAAAGGTCAGTCAGCCACGCCAATTCTCGATCCGGCGAGATCGCCACCGTGATCACGGCATCGAGTGGATCTCCTCCCATCGCCGCAAGGTCGCTGACCACGCGGCAAAGCGCCTTCCAGCCAACGGCCCGCGCCGGTGTCTCGGGCAAAAAGTGGACCCCTTCGACCACACAATCCGTTTTCAAAAGCTGCAGATTTTGGCCAAACCGGACCACCGCACAATCGTCGCCGGGTCCAATTTCCACTCGTCCATCGAATCGGAGTTCGCGCGTTATCGCTTCGACAACGGCGTCCTCGCCGATTTCTTTCAGTTTCATTTCTGCCCCACCAGAACCAGGATCAGACTAAACGCGTTGAACAGCGCGTGCATGGTCATCGGCACCAACAAACTACCGCTTAGCTCGTACGCTAGAGCGAACACCGATGCCAACACTAAAAGAGGGAAAAAACTCGGCAGGTTTAGATGGATCAAAGCAAACAGTATACCGGATAAAACCAAGGCAGGTATGGCTCCCAAGTAACGCTTGATAACGGCGTACAAATATCCGCGGAACGCTAGTTCTTCTGCAACCGGCGCAATAACTACCGCGAGCAGGATAATTGGAATCCGCTGCGCCACCGTCGAGGAGTTCTCAAAAATCCGGATTACCTCTTGGGTATCCGTCGTCGTGTTTACCTTCAATAGGGCGGAAGCTATATAATCGACTACAAAAACCATCGGCAAAGCGGAAACCAAAAGCGCAATCCCTAGCAACAAAGATCGCCGAACCGGCATTCTATCCAGCCCAAACACGCTCCCGAGCTTGAGCCCCCGAAACCGGAGCGAAAGCAAAATCGGCCCAAGAATCAGTGCCCACCAGGCCAGAACACTCACCACCATCGTGCGTGTATCAACGTTCTCGATTGTCGTCTGCGAGAGAGAGCCGGTCGCAACCAGGACTTGAGAAACGATCAAAAGCACAATCATGGACGCCAAGACCAGATCAACCCAGGAAAAAAAGCTTACCTGAACCGTGTCACCCCCGCCGGCATAGACCCGTCGAAATAACCGGACGAACATCCCGAGGCTCAATCCCAACAGCAAGACCAGAGCGCAATAAGAAAGAAGATTCATCAAAACGGAATGAAACTACACCGGATTAACAACCGGTCTACCCGGCTGAGCAAACCCATGAGCGCTAAGAGACAGAAAATTTCACAACGAGGCCGCAAAGGCCACCGAGATAAGAAGCGGCAGTCCCAGAATTTCAAATAGTCCGATCTTCGTGGCCTTTGCGGCCTTGTTGTGAAATTTTCTGTCTTCTTTGCCTTGCGCAATAGCTCCGCGGCCTCACTCTTTCTGCTTCGAATCGATCCAGATTGTGACGGGACCATCATTCACGAGCTGGACCGACATGTGTGCTCCGAACACTCCTCGTTGCACTGGCTTCCCAAGCAACCCTTCGAGCTCCTGGCAAAAATCGGTGTACATCCGCTCGGCAAACTCAGGCGGAGCTGCTCGAATAAATGAAGGACGATTACCTTTCTTAGTACTAGCGAATAACGTGAACTGAGAGACAACCAGTGCCTGGCCGCCAATGTCCGTCACAGACTGATTCATTGCCCCAGCCGCGTCAGGAAAAATCCGGAGCCGAGCGGTTTTCCCCGCCAGCCACTCGATGTCTTCGCGTAGGTCGGCCGCTTCGATCCCTAAAAGGACCAAGACTCCGGCGCCAATCTCGCCAACGGTCTTACCGTCTACAACCACGGCCGCTTGGGTAACACGTTGGATGATGCAGCGCATGGGAAAGAGAATAAGTGGAGCGCGTCTGGCTTGCGAGGCACATATCGGTAGAGGGAATATGGCCTCTTTTCGTCCTCGTGCTCGTGCTCGTGCTCGTGCTCGAATGCTTTGTTTTGGGATCGACGCAGCCGAGGACCAGCTGAATGAACTCTTCGGCGATACAACGTCAGCGAGCAGAACGTCCAATTCGAGCACGAGCACGAGGACGAGCACGAGGGCGAGCACGAGCACGATTACCGTGTGCCCGCTAAAAACGCCACGGTTCTTTCGATCACGGATTGATCCCGCAAAATCCGCCAATGACCGGCGCCGCTAGCAGGCACTAACGTGGCGCCTGGCCAGGCTTCGGCGATCGATTGGCCATGCGAAAAAGGCAACTCGCCATCGTCAGGATCATGCAAGATTAAGGCCGGGATCTCGAAAGCCTTGGCCAGAAGCGGTACCGAAATGATCCCAGCAGAATATCGGTCTGCGAATCGTTCACGCAAGGCGCCGGCCAACGGGTCGGGCAGTTCACGCAATTTAATGAACATTTCCAGCAAAGGTTCGACAAAGGCGACTGGTGCGAGAAGGACTGCGCGCTGAGCCTTGAGCCCTTGAGCCAGGGCAATGGTAGTGGCGGTTGCGCCCAACGAATGGGCGACCACTGCATAAAATGGCCCGTGTCGTTCATCAACCATCCGCGCTGCGCGGGCAAACGCCGGACCACTAGCGAAAACGCCGGACGAGTTACCGTGCGCGGGCGCATCGAATGCAACCACCGAAAATCCGTGCTCCAGGAGCGCGCTGATCAGGGCAAAGAACTGGGCGGCTTTTCCCGCCCAACCATGCACCAACAGAACCCGCTGCTCCCCATTCCCCCAGCGATAAATCGCAATATCTTCCTCTTCATTTTCAGTGCCGGGAGTAATCATCACCCGGCTAACTTCCGCCTGCTCCAAGACTGCGTCTTC
>DASUWQ010000116.1:0-11676 GCA_036378375.1 Chthoniobacterales bacterium | reverse complement strand
CATCAACAGCGCCGATTAAAACACCTGGCTGCTAGCGCTCGCCAGATGGGCTATCAACTCACCCCACTCGCCGCATGAAAAAAACAGGTTCCCATGCTCACAAGCTCCTCGGTAACTCCACCATGTTCCTTGTGAGGGCGGGCTCTTTTTTAAATTCGCCACCTGGGGTTGAAACCCCAGGCTGAGTCCTTTCATCCCTTCGGGATAATCGGTGTGTTAAAATATCACATATATCCTGTTGCGTTTGTGAATAAATCACAGTAACCATCGAGCCTTGTCCTCTCCTAAACGTCTGGAAACCCGAGCGTCCTTGATCCTTGACTTGGTCGATCGCCAAGGAAGCGCCACCTATGTCGCTCTGGCTGAGGTGCTGCAAGTCTCCACGATGACGGTTCGGCGAGATTGCGATGAGTTGGTGCGGCTGGGAAGAGTTATTAAAACCGTCGGCGGAATACAACAAGCCAGCGCTGCGCCCTACCTTTACGAGAACAGCGTTCGAGAACGAATCGCCAGCAACCAGTCGGAAAAGCGTGCCATTGCTGCCAAAGCGCTCGAGTTAATTAGAGACCATCAGACCATTTTCATTGATGGCGGCACCACCAACCTGACCCTGGCAAGGCTTATCGCTGCTCAACGAACCGGGCTCACTATCCTGACGAACTCAGCCTTGACCTGTTTGGAGCTCAGTAAGGGCAACAACACGATCATCGGGATCGGTGGTGAATACGATCCGATCACTCTGTCGTTCGCCGGCCCGCAAGCAGATGAAATGGCGAAGTCTTTTCTGATCGATCAAGCCTTTCTTAGTACAAAAGGTTTTCTGCCCGAGGACGGGACTTTCGAATCTGCGGTTGCGACCTCTCGCGTAAAACAGGTTATGGCCGGGAGGGCCGCGCAGACAGTTCTGGTTGTCGATCACACGAAGTTCGGGGTCCGGGCACTCAGTAAAGTGCTCGATATCTCGCAAATTCATCACGTCGTAACCGATGAATGGGTAAAAAAGTCTGATCTCGCAGCGGTACAGCGCGCCGGAATCACGGCTCACGTAGCCGCGGTCACCAATTTGGAGGTGGATTATGTCGCTTTGGCCCATTAGCGAGCTCATCCAGCACGCGCGTAAGAATCAATACGCGTTGGGATATTTCGAAAGCTGGAATCTGGAATCGCTACAGGGTGTGCTCGACGCCGCGGAAATGACCGGCTCACCGATCATTATTGGATTCAACGGTGAGTTCTTGAGCCGTCCTGGACGCAAGCTAACGGAGCGTATCCGCTGTTACGCCGAGTTAGGAAAAGCGGGGGCTGCTGACGCGAGCGTCCCCTGTGGACTCATCTTCAATGAATGCCCGAATGACGACTGGGTGCGCAACGCGGTCCTCGCCGGGTTCAATCTGGTTATGCCGGCAGATTCCAGCGCGACCTATCAAGACTACCGGGGAAGAGTCGCAACTCTCACTGAGTTTGCTCATCGCCACGGGGCCGCGGTAGAAGCTGAGGTTGGACACTTGCCGTTCGGGAACTCGGAACTTACCAACGCGAGCTTCCTAACTGATCCGGAGGTGGCTGGCCGATTCGTTGAGGATACCAAGGTCGATCTTTTGGCAGTCAGCGTTGGCAATGTCCATGTTTTGACGAAGGGTCAACGAGAACTTGATCTTAAACGCCTGTCTCAGATCGGTGAACGTGCTAACAAACCAATGGTTCTACATGGTGGTACCGGTATCCCTGGGAGTTCGATTCGCGAGGCGATCAGGTTAGGAGTTACCAAGGTTAACTACGGTACCTACTTGAAGCAACGATATCTTGAAGTGCTGCGTTCGAGTATCGCAGCCGAAGTGCACAACCCTCATGAACTATTGGGCATGGGGGGTGAACACGACGTGATGATTGCGTGCCGGTTGGCGGTACGCGACGCGGTTTTGGAACGCATCGAATTACTCGGCTGTTGTGGAAAAGCGAACTAGTATGAAAAGGATCGGTTGCGGAGGAATTCTGGTAAAAGACACGTTTTGCGGCCCGTTTCCAGCGTTACCGCGGGCCGGAGAATTAGTAGCGGTCGATGGTATAAAGACCAAGGCAGGTGGGTGCGCGGCCAATGTTGCCATCGATCTCCGTAAACAAGATCTGTCCGTTGATTTAGTTGGGTGCATTGGCCAGGATGCGGCCGGTGAAACCTTGGTAAGGGCTTTGCAAACTGCCGGACTAAATTGTGATGGACTAGTGCAGACCCCGGGTTATCCAACTAGCGAAACCATCATTTTGTTAGTTGAAGGGGAGGATCGCCGCTATATCCACACTTTTGGGGCTAATCAGGCGTTTTCGGTCTACCATATTGATGGTGATTGGTTAGCTCAGTTGGATCTGTTCTATTTAGGTGGGTTGTTTGCCATGCCTGGTATCCAACTGGATGAACTGCTAACCCTGTTGCATTTCTGTCGCGAACACGAAGTAGTTACCGTAGTCGACGTGGTTCTACCCAAGGGATTTGTCTACGCGCCGGAAGTGCAAAGTCTGTTGCCCTACATCGATTGGTTTCTACCGAATGACACAGAGGCAGCCGTCTTGACCGGCCGGAGCGACCCGTGGGAGGCGATGCAAGTTTTAAGAAGCTGGGGAGCCAATGGGGTAGTGGTAACGCTGGGTGAGCGGGGATCACTAGGCGTTCGAGGCGATGAGTGTTGGCGTTGTGGCGCTTATCCGTGGCAGACCGTGGATCCCTCAGGAGCCGGCGACGCGTTTGCCAGTGGTTTAATCACCGGAATGGTTAACGACTGGGATTTTCCTGAGAGTCTGATGTACGCGAGTGCCCTGGGAGCGTCGGCTACTCGGGTGATCGGTACCACCGACGGCGTGTTGTCCGCGGCGGAAGCCCATCGGCTGATTCAACAACAGCCGCTCGCTATGAGTCCTGAACATTTAGCTAACCCGAGCCCGGCATGATCCTGAAAATGCCGGACCTGTCGACCACCGGCTCGCCGATCAAAGTAACCCGGTGGTTGGTTGAAGTGGGGGACTTTGTCGAGCGCGGCCAAGCCATCGTCGAAGTGGAGACTGACAAAGCGACGATGGAGGTGGAGGCGCTTGGTTTTGGGACTTTGCTGCAACAGTTGGTGCCGATCGGTGGTGAAGCCTTGGCCGGCGACGTGCTTGCGGTTATCGGCGACGCCCAGGCGGCTTCCGGTATGCCTGTTACGGGCAACGGCCGTGGTGGTAACGAGATCAATTACCATCGTGATTTCTTGCTCACTTTATACGAGAGGATGGTCTTAGTTCGGCAGTTCGAAGACCGGGTTAAAGCGCTCTTTCTGGAAGGTATCATGCCTGGGACAATCCACCAATGCCAGGGGCAGGAAGCGACCGCGGTAGGAGTCTGTGCGGCGCTCAGATCAGACGACTTTATTACCTCTACTTTTCGCGGGCATGGGCATGCGCTGGCTAAGGGGTTGACCGTCCAGGAAATGTTAGATGAGCTGTTTGGCGCGGTTACCGGTTGTTGCAAAGGGAAGGGAGGCTCAATGCACATGGGGAATCTGGAAAAAGGGATGATGCCGGCGATCGCCATCGTGGGGGGAGGGATTCCCTTGGCTACGGGAATGGCGCTCGCTTTTAAGCTGCGAAAAACCAAAGAGATTGTCGCATGCTTCTTCGGCGACGGTGCGGTGGCTGAAGGTGCATTCCATGAGGCGCTAAACATGGCGGCGCTGTGGAGTTTGCCGGTATTATTCGTTTGCGAGAACAACTTGTACGGAGCTTCCACTCGCATCGATCAAGTGATGAAGAATACCAGAGTTTCCGATCGAGCCGCTAGCTACGGTTTTCGCGGTGAGACCGTCGATGGTAACGATGTGCTGGCGGTCTACGAAGCAGCCAGCCGGGCGGCAGAGGAATGTCGCTCCGGGCGGGGCCCGGTTTTGCTTGAGCTCCAAACCTATCGCCGTACCGGGCATTCCCGGCGGGACCCCTGCCATTATCAACCAAAAGAGGAGCGAGTCACTTGGTCGGCGAACGATCCCATCACCCGGTTTGCTCAAGCGATGTTAGTGAGCGGTAACGCAGACCTGGATGATCTCGATCGTATCCAGAAAGAAATCGACGATGAGATTGAGCGCGCCGTTGAGAAAGCCAAGACGGCGCCCAAGCCAACTGTTGATGATCTCCTGACTGATGTGTATGCGAGCTGAGGCTGCCGTACAAAGCGAGGAGACGAGATCAGTTCAGGCGCCGGCCGGATTTTACCCGCCTCGGCGGGTTATACATCATAGCCCAGGGCTTCAGCCCTGGGTGAACTGTAGCAACAGATACGCCCTGAAAGTGGCGTCCGAAATGGTGCGGCTGGTTTTGGGTGTTGGCTCGGTCGACGGAACCCGCTGTTGGCACGGATATTGGAATCAAAACATCGAGGCGCTGAGCACACCACTCGGGCGCCACTTTCAGGGCGCATCTCCCAATTCACGTTACCCAGGGCTAAAGCCCTGGGCTGTTCTCTTCTCCCCTTTCAGGGGTCCCAGCGTCGGCGCGGACGGATACGATTCGGGCTTGGCGCATTACTCCAACACTCCAACACTCCGTCTCGAGTACGAGGACGAGCAGGAGCACGATGAGAAGGTCCGCCCATGAAACGACAAGCAATCGCTGAAGCTCTGCGGGACGCTATTACGGAGGAAATGGAACGCGATGAAACGGTCTTCTGTATCGGTGAAGACATCGCCGTACCAGGCGGTTGGGGTGGCGCCTTTACGGTTACTCTTGGTCTCGAAAAAAGATTTCCCGACCGGATGATTAACACTCCCATCGCTGAGCTCGGGTTCTTCGGAGTCGCCGTTGGCGCCGCTATGATGGGCATGAGACCTATCGCCGACGTTCAATATGGTGATTTCCTCTTTCTAGCGAGCGATCAGATCATCAACAATGCCGCGAAAATGCGGTACATGTCTGGCGGGGCTTGCCAGGTTCCGTTAGTCATGCGAGCTCCCGTCGGGGCGACCGGGCGTGGTTCCCAGCACGCTCAAAGCATGGAGCGTTATTTCACGGGGGTTCCCGGATTGAAAGTGGTTGCTGTCTCGAATGCGTATGACGCCAAAGGGATATTAAAATCAGCGGTCCGGGATAATGACCCGGTCTTGATTTTCGAACATAAGCTCCTCTACGGCTCAAAAGGGGCCCGCACCGAATCAGGTGCCGTCGATGCCACCAGCGAAATTCCGGATGACGATTATTTGGTGCCGCTTGATCGAGCTGCGGTTTGCCGGACCGGCTCTCAGGTCACGATTTTATCTTGGTTGTTGATGCTGCATTTCAGTCTGGATGCAGCAGAACGGCTGGCGGGCGAGGGCGTAGATGTCGAGATAATCGATCTGCGTAGCCTTTCGCCGATTGACTTTGAAACCGTCGGAGAGTCGATCCGGAAAACTGGGCGAGTTGTTATTGTTGAGGAAGGTCCCAAGACCGGCGGTGTCAGCGCAGAAATTGCCGTTGGCATTCAGGAACGATTCAGCGCCTATCTTAAAGCGCCGGTGGTCAGAATCGCTTCCCCAGATGTCCCGGTTCCTTTTTCACCGATCCTCGAGAACGCGTACCGGCCGAGCGTCGCGCGTATCATAGAGGCCACGCGGGCGCTGGTTGAGGGGTGACAGGCGAGAATCATCCAGGAGGCGGCGCCAAGTAATCAGTAATCAGTAATCAGTGTGTCATTAATCAGTACTGATTTGCGCGCCGGCTCCGCTGGCTTTCGTACTGATTACTGGTTACTCGCGGGCCATCTCGGCGAATGATGTCGCACTTGTAGCTTGTGTCCTCTTTAAGATCAGGACGAGCGGTAACATCAAGAGCGGCGCTAATGTCGATACCGCTAACCCCCAGTGCAAGTTAACCAGGTCACCGATCCAGCCAACAATCCAAGGCATAAAGATGCCGCCGGCGTTTCCCATGGCTGCTAATGCCGCGAACATGGTGGCTCCTCCGGCGGGATAGCGATCGGCAGAAACAGCGAGTACCGTGGGCCAAAGCGCGCTCCCAGTGAAACCGACAACGATGCAGGCAGTCAGCGCCCAACCTGGAACCGTTAAGAAGGATCCTAGGAGAAAGAGGAGCACGGATGAGCCGCAGCACCAGGCCAGCACCACGAAAGGATTAACTCGCGTTCCGATTGAACCCACCACCATTCGGCCCGCCGCCATCAAGACCGAGAAAGCGAGGAGAGCCGCGCCGCCGATCCATTTTGGGAAACCTAGCGACGTTTCGGCATAAGCAGGTAACCATTGGGCCATTCCGAGTTCGGTAGCGCCGCCTAAGAAAATTGCGATCAAGCAACCCCACAGCCACGGTTCTCTTAGCAGCTCCCTCATTGGGGACCGTCCAGCCTCCTCAGATTCATGGACCAGTTCGGGAAAATGAAGAAATCCAAAAGTGACGAGTAGAACGACTGGAAGAGGCAGTAACAAAAGAGCGGCGTTTCTCCATCCCACTCCCACTTGTAACGCCACTGTGCTCGCCAGAATGGTTACCACCGCGCCAACGCAGTAGAATGAGTGCAACCAGTTGATGGCGGCCGACCTTCGTTCCGGGTTAAGCACTGAGACCACCGGGCTAAGGACCATGTCGAGAACGCCCGCGCCGAACCCGAGCCAGAACACGGCGATGCTTAGCGCCCAGTAATCGGGCGCCATCGACATGCCGACAAGACTCGCCGTCATGACGGCATTGCCGGCCAGGGCAAACACTTTTGCGCCCCATCGATCCGCCAGCGGCCCCGCCAGTAAAATACCAAACACCCCGCCGGCAAACGAGAACGCACCCAACCTCCCGAGTTGCTCTTGGCTCAGACCGTTCGCACCGCCAAAGCTAGCACTGAAGCTGGTCAGAAAGATCGGTAACAGATTGACGCCGATCGCCAAGCTCATCATTGCGCCGTAACAGAGGATTGTCAGAAGCCGAGGACGGACCATGTAGATGTGAGAAGTGATTGGTGAGAAGTGAGAGGTGAGAAGTGATTGGTGATTGCGGCTCTTATCGTAGGCGAGACTCCCGAAAGATCGAAAGCTTATCGCGGCGCGATCAGTTTTCACCTGTAAAAAATTGCCAGACCCTTAAATGCGCCGAACCGGTCTCGGTTGGTTTAGCAGCTTGCCCACCAATCACTTCTCACTTCTCACCTCTCACATTAGAGTCGCTACAAATGAGCGACTCTCAAGATTACCCTTACGATACGCGACTCAATGTCTTGCACGGCGCCCTTGAGGTAATTGATGAGAAAACATTCTCAGATGCGCAGGCGCCTTGGTTCAATCAAACCCTTTGCCAAGTCAACGCATCGGTTGTCCGGGTCGGAGTGATCCAAGGTGAATACCATTGGCACAAACACGACAACGACGATGAATTCTTTTATGTGGTCGAAGGCCAGCTGACCATTGACCTGGAAGACCGAACCGTCGGCCTCGGGCCGAGACAAGGATTCGTCGTTCCAAAAGGCGTTTTGCATCGAACCCGTTCACTCGAACGCACCGTTATCCTGATGGTGGAGAACGCGGGAATCGTACCTACGGGAGACTGATTTTTTTGTGAGAAGTGAGAAGTGAAAGGTCGTCGGTTCGAATGAACGCGAAGCGGACAAAGAGAACAGCCCAGGACTTTAGCCCTGGGTAAATGCGCCCAGCGACTCGCCCTGAAAGGGCGACCGAAGCCGGACTAGTAAAATCTCCTTTACAGAGCTACGTCGTAATGCCTTCGATCACGCCCACGCTCAAAAGATCGAACACGCCCAGTTCAGCCCCGGCACAAAGGATCTGACGCTCCATTTGTGCATGAAGATGATATCCGTGCCTTCTTCAGATGCCGTTTTCATATCTGATCGCCGCCGTTGGTTAGTTTACCCAATCACAAATCCGATGCCCCGGAGACTGGTTTCGTCTTTCGTTATTAAACTCACTCTCCTGCAAACTCGCACCGCTTGTCCGAACTGCCGTCTTCTGCTTCTGAACGTTGGAATATTAGTTATGGTCATAGGGTTAACTGGCCAATCCGGGCGGCAGTCAGAATCTCGGCGGCTTGGCGTCTGCCATGCCCACTTGGAACTATCGCGATCGGTTGAAAAAGGAGCTGTCGGGTGAGTGGTGGCTATGTCGCGATTCAGACAATAGTTCCGACCATCGAAGCAAGACCACCACCGCTCCCGCCGGCTGCGTGATAAGTCCTCATTTCACCTCTGCAATTTGGCCAAGTGTGTATCTATGAAAACAATATTTGAAGAAGTGTTGGGTCTGATTTTCTTAGGCGAATCGAACGGTCAAACGCTTTGTGCAGCGGCCGAGCTCGGCGTGTTCGACCATATGAGCGAGGATAAGGCTCGCCCGGCCGGAGAGGTGGCAGCGGAGATCGACCTCGACCCGGGGCTACTCCACCGGGTGCTGCGGGCGCTTACATCGCTTGGTTTCTTGAAAGAGACCCCGGAGGGCAGTTTCACCTTAACGGCACGCGGCGCCCTTTTGCGCACCGATGTGGTCGGTTCCCTTCGATACCTTGCGATGTTGGAGGGTGGCCTAGAGCATCGGGCGATCTGGGAGCGTGTTCCCCTGTCGATCAAGGACGCGCCTCTCTCTGCACTAAAGGTCAGACACCTCAGCGGATCGATCTGATCTCCGCTCGAAGAAACACCCAGATCAGGTTCATGCCAGCAGGATTGACTTCCTGGCACTCCACCAGGCTAAGGAGAGAAGTTCTAGCGAAACGAAGCACGAGCACTCTCCTAAGATTACCACGCCTTAATTTGACCTCACTCATCTTGCGAGGTGTCCGAGCGGGGCCGGCGGTCGATCCTGTGAAGGGCCAATCAAGAGTCGTTCTAAGACTTCGTTAGCGGCAACCAGTCCGGAAGCAGCTGAAGTTAGGCTACTGCTATTGGCTGGCGGGTCCCGCAAAGAATGCGGTCGCCGAGACCCAATATCGTGTAAAGTTCAAGCAACAGTCACGACTGTTTAATACAAAAATACGTCTATTAGCTCAATTTCGTGGTTGGTTCAGCGCAAAACGCAAGCGAAACAGAGAAGGTTAGCCGGTGGCATAGCGCCTCCTCTGCGTAGTTTTCTCTTAGCGAGAAGCTATCGAAGAATGATCGAGTTTTTCGGATTTCTTGTTTTAATTTTGACGGCCAACCTTGTCGACGCAAGCGTACCAGAGTTTGGGCATCCGCTTTTCCGAACTTTTACCGCCCACAACTATGGGGACGCATATGAAATATATGCGGTAACCCAGGATGAGGAAGGTCGGATGCTGTTTGGTTGCCAAGACGCCATTTTGGCATTCGACAACAACCGCTGGGAGACGATTCCCGCACCGGAAACAGGGTATATTAGATGGTTAGCCGTTGATACCCAAGGATGGGTCTGGTTCGGGAGTAGCACCCAAATCGGCTACCTGGCCAGGGTCGATGGTAAATATCGTTTAGTTAAGGTCTACAGCGGCTCATTTGGCGCAAAATCCCGAGGCATTCTGATTGGTGGCCGCCTGGTTTTGAGTACGGAAAAGGGCGTGCTCATTTACGAGAACGGACATATTTCTCAACAGCCGTGGGAAACCGATCTCATGGACCCGCTCTCGCTAGCGCTTTGTCATGGCAAAATCTGCATCGGCGACCGGAACGGTTCCATCTATGAGTTCGACGGAAATCGATTTAACAAAATCGTGGAAACTGCCCCAACCAATGCTGGTGGGATTCGAGCCCTGGTGGATTGTCCGATCGGCGATGGGCTCGTTGTTAGATCGGCGGGAATCTTTGAGAAGACTAACGCAACATTGGTATCATGGAAAACCGATATCGATGCATTACTAAAAGGTTCGGTGATATTCCAAGCCAAATGGATTCTCAACAAGTATCTGGCCGTCTTAGTCCAAAATAGCGGTGTTTATCTGCTCGACCAGGAAGGTCACTTGGTAGAAAGCTTCACGGTTAGCAGCGGCTTGCCGAACGCCGGCTTTGAAGCAACTGGCGAAGATAGGGATGGAGGCCTTTGGGTTTGTACAGATACCGAGATCACCCGGATTCAGTGCGGAGCCGGGTATACCGAGTTTGACCACGAATTGGGATTGCCGAGAGGCTTTGTCAATATGGTAGCCGGATATCAGGGAAAAGTGTACGCGGCGACCCAACATGGCCTCTACATCCTGAAAGCGAGCGAAGCGGTGTCTCAACCCGCCCATTTCGTTCGGCTTGGCGATCTGAACGATCGCTTCTTCGGACTGTCGGTTAACGCCTCGACGGTCTACGCTATTAGTGAAGCTGGAGCTTACTCTTTCGATCCTGCGACCGCTAGATCGACTCGAATCGGATCCGGCGGGGGGACGATCCTTCCTTCGGAGATTGATCCGAGACGGGTTTTTCTCACTACCCTAGCCGGCCTGGAGTCGGTTTATAGCTCTGACGGTCAGGTCCGTTCTGAAGGCCTGCTTTCACAACTGCCTTACTTTTTTCAGGGTATAGCCGAGGATGAAAACGGCGATCTGTTTCTTTGTGCGGAAAACGAAGGCTTTTATAGGATTCAATTGAAGAAGGGTGCAGAACCCTTATTCCGCGACGCTAAGATAGAGCGGTTGTTAGGTATACCTAACAATAAGGCGCCAATCGGCGAAGGTCCAATTTGCCGGTGGCAAGGGCAAATTTTGTTTGTTGGAGATGACCAGATTTGGAAACTAACAGAGGGCAAGGATCGATTGGAATCCTTTGAGTTGGCAGCCAAGAGTTTGCCCGGACGAAAAATTAAGAGATTGGAGCCCAGTCAACTCACAGAAGACTATATCTGGGTCAGCAGCCGTCCTCCCAATGCCGGACCGGAGACAGGTTTTGAGGTGGGCAGGCTGTACAAGTCGGGAGTCTACGAACCCCTTTCTCATGAGGTTTCGTATCCGTTAGGTGAGATAAATAGTATTTGGGATGAAAAAGTTGATGGCGAACCGGTTGTATGGATCGCCGGAGATTATGGGCTCATGCGCGTCCTCCTGAATCGACCCGCGTTTAGCAAAAGAAAGTTCGAGCTCTATCCAAGCCAAATTGTAACCGGTGATGGAGTCCCGATATCTAACCAGAGTGGCAAAGAGTTAAGGCTGAAATACGATGACCGGGACTTTCAAATTCGTTTCGGTACCGACCATTTCAGTGTTGGCGACGAGATTTACTATGAGGCGAGGTTAGAAGGGCAAATCAATCATCGGTCACCGGTGACGACCTCGACGGTTTGGTGGTCAGGAGCGCTGAATGAGGGGCGCTATCTGCTTCGCGTGCAAGCCAAAGATAGCGACGGCGTCTACAGCAACGAATATACCCTTGCCTTCACTATCGACCCGCCTTGGTATCGGACTCTCTGGATGGAGATCGCCCTGGGACTTTTGGTCATTCTTGCTATTTATATCTTTAACCGCTGGCGGACGTGGCAAATGCGATTGCGGCAACGCGAGCTGATGCAGACCATCGACCTCCGCACTCGAGAACTGCGGCAAAATGAAATCGAACTTCGGAATGCCAAAGAGCACGCGGAAACGGCGAATCGGGCGAAAACCGCTTTTCTCGCCAATATGAGCCACGAACTTCGGACGCCTATCAATAGTATCCTTGGCTATACCCAGATACTCCTTCGGCGAATGGATCGCTATGATTACGAAAGATCAAAATTAAAGACGATCTTTTCTAGC
>DASUWQ010000115.1:0-2918 GCA_036378375.1 Chthoniobacterales bacterium | reverse complement strand
TCCCTAGTGGAAAGTGAGATTCGGGAAGGGAGGGTAGCCGATGGTTTAATGTCCAACCGCTGCCTTGGCGAAGTTCTGCAGGCGCGCGATCGGAAGACGGGATTCGGCCCCGGGCTTGATTCAGCGATGGGATTCCCAGCTCCGTAGGAGCGAAATCTTTATAGTACAGCATGAGGCGCCCCAAAAAATTGCCCCGGTCGCCACCCCCGAAAAACCATGGTTGATTTCTGCTTCCGGGATCGCTTTGCTAGGTGAATGGACACCGATGATTCGAATGCGACAATGGCGGTGTTCCTTGACCTGGAAAACATCGTCCTCGGCGCCCAGGAAGCTCACTATCCGGCCTTTGACATCAAGAAGGTTGTTGAGCGACTCCTGCTTAAAGGACATATCGTTGTTAAGAAAGCCTATTGTGACTTTGACCGGTACAAGGACTTTAAGCGGGGCTTACACGGAGCGGCTTTCGAACTCATCGAGATCCCGCATTTACGCCAGTCAGGCAAAAATTCAGCCGATATCCGTATGGTCGTAGACGCCCTCGATCTTTGTTATACGAAGGGCCACGTCGACACTTTCGTCATTATCAGCGGCGACTCCGACTTTTCACCTTTGGTAAGTAAGCTCCGAGAAAATGCCAAGACCGTGATTGGCGTCGGTGTTAAGAAATCGTCGTCCGACCTTTTTATCAACAATTGCGACCAGTTCATTTATTACGACGATCTGGTTCGAGTTACCCCGTCGAAAGTAAACCCACGCAGCGCATCTACCAGTTCCGATGCTAAGGCCGCCGAGAGCAAAGGGTTGACTGGCGCCAAGGCGATTGAGCTGGTGATGGAAACATTGGAGGCCATCACCGAAGAGCGCGAGGAAGATGACAATATCTGGGGTTCAATGATCAAGCAGGCGATCAAACGAAGAAACCCCGGTTTCAACGAACGCGCCTTCGGCTTTCGTTCCTTCAATGATCTTTTGTTAGAGGCGCAGAAACGCGGACAGCTTCAGTTAGAGGCGGACGAGAAATCCGGCGGCTATCGGGTGCGGCTTGGGGCACGTTGAAGAGCCGCCGGGGCCGGAAACGCATCTCGGTCTAACGCCGTACCTGCGAGCTAACCTGAATGGGACCTATAGGACCAATAAGACATATAGGATCCCTCCACATTAGTCCCATTGGTCCTATAGGTCCTATCCGTCTTAGCCAGTACCCGACCGACCCATACTCCGTGTCTTCTACACGCCATACCGCGCCCATCTCCTAGCTCCTAAATTCTAGCTCCTATCTCCTCACCCCTCACCGTCCCTCGAACAGCTTCAAGTCAATCGCTTCGGCCATAGCCCGATAACCGGCATCATTCGGGTGGACGTGATCTCCCGAATCATAGTCCAGGCGCAGCCGAGTCGGATGCTCCGGATCACGGACCACGGATTCAAAATCGATCACGGCATCAAACATATGACTCGCGCGGATCCACTGGTTTACCGCCGAACGGGCGGCTTCTGTCTGGGCGGTATATTCGGACTCGCCTTCGCCCGGAAGAAGAGTAGCTCCAAAGACCTTTAGATGATTGCCGTGCGCCCTGGCAATGAGTTGCTCAAGACCGCCGATGATCTGCTCCGGGGTCACCGCTTGTTCGGGCAGATTGTTGCCGACAGGATGAGTGATATCATTGATGCCCTCGAGAATAATTAGGAATTTCGCTCCCGGCACACTCAATACGTCTCGATCGAAACGGGATAGTGCGCTGGGTCCGCACACCATCTCGGGCAGGTCATGCAAGATCCGATTCCCGGAAATCCCGGCGTTTACTACGCCGAGTTTTAATCCTCGTTCATTTAAGCGTTCGGCTAACCGGTCTGGCCAACGTTGATCCGCATCTGGCGTCGATCCACGGCCATCGGTAATCGAATCGCCCAAGGTAACAATGGTCCCGGCGTTTTCGAGCGAACTGACTTCGACTCGGGTCAAGAAGTAACGTTCAGCAACTGAAGTCGCGTTGGCGATCGTCGTTTGGCTTACCTCATTACCGGAGGCAGAGAGATATCCGGTCTCTTGTCCGACTAGATGCATCACCGATAACCCTGTGTCCCGCGTGATGTAGAGACTGATCGCCAGTTTGGTTAGCGGCTGTACCTCAAGGTTGACCGCATCGCTAAGCACAAGCGAGCCCGGTGACAGGGTAATCGTAGGACTGCCAGCAAATGTTAAAGGATGGTCCGACGAGGGTTCAATGCTTCCCTTTTCTCGACCAGCCAGGGCCAAACGCGCGGCTGCGATAACTAACGGTTGCGATCCCGTCTCATTGGACAAACGAATACGCACCCGGTCACCGCCAACACTTAGCCGGACGAACTGGCGTAGGGTTTGATCAGACAGTTCCTGGCCGATAGCGAACCCGGGTGCACAGCCCCAGCTTGCCACCCAATTTTCGCTGGGCGCATTCTGTGCTTGGGCGGTCGTGCGAATCGGGTTGAATACCAGACCGCACCAGACCCAGAACCAAATCAGTTGCAACCGGACGGCACCACCGCAGACCCGTCGCGCCGTAGCGTACTGAAGGTGGATGAACACAGATTTGGGCAGATAAGGTAGAGGCTATTCCGCGTTATTTAATGGCTAACGATTTCTCGATCTCTTTGATCCGCTCGACTTTTGGTCCGGAACGGCCGGCTTGAAACTCAGATCGCAACCAGACATCAACCAAGGACTTGGCCAACTCCGGCGCGACAACTCGCGCCCCTAAAGTCATGATCTGGCAATCGTTGCTCATTCGTGACCGCTCTGCCGAATAAAGGTCATGACAAACTGCGGCTCGAATCCCCGGAACTTTGTTCGCGGTAATGCAAACTCCGATTCCGGTACCACACATTAAAATCCCTCTTTCATGTTTGTCCTCAGCAACCGCCTGCGCCACCTCCAAGGC
>DASUWQ010000114.1:0-4471 GCA_036378375.1 Chthoniobacterales bacterium | reverse complement strand
CCTAGAATGGTACCTTCACCCCCAGCTAGGTTGGCTCCGCCGATCACGGTGGCAGCGATCACGGCTAACTCGTTTCCTGTACCCATGTCGGCCGTCACACTTCCTAAGTAGCTGAACTGAGTGAGGCCTGCGATTCCTGCCATCAGTGCGGACAGGATGTAAACGATAATCTTAAGGCGATCGACCCGAAGACCGGTCAATCTCGCCGTGCGCTCGTTCCCGCCTACCGCGTAGACGTATCTGCCCCAAACGGTCCGCGAAAGCAGAATCCAAAAGAACAGGCCGGCGATACAAAAAATAATAAAAGGATTCGGGACCCCGAAAACGTCGCCGCCGCCGATCCAGAGAAAAGACCGGTATTCATCCCCAAATATCGAGATCGGCCGCCCATGGGTAACGATCAGGGCAAAGCTTCGGGCGATGGCAAGGGTGGCCAGCGTCGGAACAAAAGGAGACATCTTAAGCAGGGTGATACACAACCCGTTTAAGAGTCCGATACCACAGGCGGCCAAAAGGCTGAGCAGAATGGCTAAAGGCTCAGGCACGCCATGCGTTAGCAAGTAGGCGACAATCACTGCCGTCATGCCAAACACCGATCCCACCGAAAGGTCGATCCCGCCGGTCAGGATAACGCACGTCATACCCATCGCCACGATCCCCACGAAGGAAAAATTCGTCGTAATATTGGCGATATTCTGAAGGTTTCGAAACTGCGGGATGAAGATGGCTAGCACGAGCAACATCAAGACGAGGGCGCCAAGGATCCCTATCTCGCGGGGAAGACGAAAAGCTCGCCGGCGTGAAGCCTTTTCTGGCTGGGGGGGCGCCACCGCTTCGGAGTTCATCTCGAATTCTGGAATCGAATCACAGCGTTATGGAGGATTTTCTACGGGATTCAAACAAATTCCTGCAGAAAAGGCTTGCAACCAGCTCTTAAGGAATGTGGTCTCTTCAATTCAAGCATTTAGATAAAACGCCAAGCGTTTGTCCAACTTAGAACTTCGCAGCGTCCATCTAAATGTGAATCGCCTGCATTCGTCTAAACGCAGGTACCCCCAAAACTATCAACTATGCGAAACCCGAAATTGTTTCTTTTGGCGAGCGTGGCGGTTTGCTCGCTCGCTTTGCCGGCCGGCCTGCATGCTGCCGGAAAACAGAAGACATTCGCGATTGTGCCGAAGTCGATCAGCATCTCGTTCTATAACGATGTGGAGAAAGGTTGTAAGGAAGAAGGTACTAAACTGGGCGTGAACGTCATTTATACGGGGCCGGATACTGCCGACGCCGCTAAACAGGTGCAAGTCTTACAGGACCTGGTCAGCCGCGGTGTCGATGGATTTGCCGTTGCTCCGATGGACGGCGATGCTGTGATTGGCGTGATCGATTCCGCAATTAAGAAAGGAATCAAAGTGATCTGTTTTGACTCCGACTCACCCAAATCGCAGCGGACCTGTTTTGTCGGCACAAACAATGAACAAGGCGGCTACGAAGGCGGCAAGGCCTTTGCGTCGATGTTGCCCAAAGGCAAATTTGCCGTTCTCACTGGCGGTTTGGCGTCGGTAAATCACAACCAGCGGGGCGACGGATTCCGTAAAGCGTTGAAGGAGTCAGGTGGTGAGTACACGGAGATTTCCGGTTCACCGTTCCCTTGTAATGATGACGCTGCGAAATCGATCCAGATCATCCAGGATACCTTGACCCGGTACCCGGATCTGGACGGATTTTTCTTTTCTGGCGGTTGGCCTCTTTTCGGGGCTCCGGAAGCCTATCTTCGGGCGATGGGTAAGCGCCTTGAAGACATCAAGACTAAGAAGTTTGTGGTCGTCTCTTTCGATACCTTGCCGGAAGAACTCAAGATCTTGAAACAGGGCGCCTGCAATGCCTTGATCGGTCAACGCCCCTATGCCATGGGAGTCAAGAGCGTCGATATCCTGAACGATCTAACTGAAGGAAAAACGGTCCCGGCGGTCGTTGATACCGGCGTCGACGTCGTGACGTCAGCGAACGTGGATCAATTTTTGAAGTAGTCGCTTTTTGTAGGCGGAAGGCTTTCGGGCCTTTCGCCTGCACTCTTTGGTGGGGCGAGGCTCCCGAACGACCAGAGACTGTTCACGAAGGCGCCGGCCAGCTCAGTCCCAGCATGCGGCTACACCTTTTGATTCGCCGAGCCGCGGTCTATCGTCTGGCAGACTGAAGCGCATCGCTTGGCCAATGGTGCGACCATCTCGCGGTGAAACTAACATCGTAGTGACACTGCAGTCCCGCGGCTCGGCACGGGTATCGATCTAGCACGGCATTGGGGTTCTCTCGACGTCGGTAGCTTCGTTAAAAGTCTCAGGCCATTCGGGAGCCTCGCCCCACCAAAGATGTCATACCAGCACCGCATCGAGGAATGAACTTCGAACTTCGAACCTAGAACTTAATACCTTGAACCTAAAACCCCTCAGTGCTTCATGGGAACCACGATTGGGTTTCCGGACCAATTTTGTGATACCCAATCGTATTCCGGGTCGTTGATCGCGGTGATCTTCCGGACATCACCGGCCAGAAAATTCAGGTAATAAGCGTTGGTCCCCGGTGCTTTCACTACCGGATGATATCCCTCGTGGATCAAGACCAGATCGCCATGTTGGACAGGGATTGCCACGTCCAGGTCGGTGTCTCGGGTGTAGATCCGCTGAATGGCAAAACCGTTCTCCGGCCTGAACCGATAGTAATAGGTTTCTTCGTGGTAAGAAGAATTGTCGCGCGTGTCATGGCGGTGAGGAGGAAAACTCGACCAATTACCACTGGGGGTGTGAATCTCGTAAACGGTTAATCGCTCGGTGAGTCCGTCCGAATCGGCCAGAGCACTGACACCCCGTTTTACGTTAGCATCGCCGCGCACCGATGTTTTGATTTCGTCCTTCGAGATTCGCCGGGCCGGCAGTTTGCCTTCTGCAGGCGCCCCGCCGATGGCCACCTCGATCGACTTGTCGGCCCGCAACGAGAAAGTGCTCCGGGGAGGGAGATAATAAATATCCGGGATTTCCTCAAAGACCGAGCTACGCGAGAAACTAAACGTTTCCTTCCCAAACGCGCAGGACCCTTCACCGCTCAGGGGTACGACGACGATCTCGGACTCTCCCGTTTCAAGCTCCTGAGTCTGCCCTAGCTCTAAAGCGAGGACCCGGAACGAAAGATAGCGCCACTGAGCTTCCTTCGGCGTGACGTTGATTCGAAACGGCTGTGAATAGTCTGCTCGATAATGTCGGTTCACGGTTGTATCTCCGAAACTTTAATGGGGCGGCTCTCCTGCCAGCTACGACGTGCCGCGATCGCCAGCCGCAATGTTTCTAGCGCATCATCTGCACCCGGAGACGGCTTTTGCCCGGTCTTTAACGCTTCAAAAAATGCCTGTAACTCCAGCCGGTAGGCGGCTTCGAAACGATCGGGGAAATTTTCGTAATGATCGTAGCGAGCGCCGAATTCCCGCGACATCGTCATGGGCGTTTTCTGTGGCGATTCGATTACAACTTTAGCGTCCGTTCCGGCTACTTCAGTCCGGATATCGTAACCCCACTTTGAGCGCCGAGACATTTCCACGACGCCCAGGGCGCCGTTCTTAAATTTCAACATCACGACCGCGGTGTCAGTGTCTTGAGCTTCAGCAAAACGGTCGTCGATTAAAACGGTACCCCAGGCAGAGACCTCTTCGACCTCGCCCACCAAAAATCGGGCCAAGTCCAGATCATGCACGGCCATATCCAGAAAACTACCGCCGCTTTGCAGAAGAAACTTTAGTGGCGGCGGATAGGTATCGCGGCTCAAGGCCCGAAAGGTTTCGATCCGGCCGAGCTCACCTTGGTCAATTCGTTTCTTAGCTTCGGCATAACCGGGATCGAATCGACGCATAAAACCGAGTTGTACAGCGGCGCCTTTTTGATCGATCAAATCGACCACGCGTTTCGTCTCCGCCAAGTCGAGTGCAATCGGTTTTTCACTGAATACCGCTTTCCCCGCCAAAACGGCGGTTTCGATCAATCGGGCATGCGTATCGGTGGGAGTTACAATAATGACCGCATCCACCGCCGGATCTAAGATCGCTTCGTCGATGTTCGCGGTTGCTCGATCCGCACCGGACAACTCACGGCCATGCTCTGCCGCCTTCAGAGCTGGATCGGCCACGACCCTCACCCGGACACCGTTGACGCCCGCCAGGTTGCGCAAATGGGTCTCTCCCATGCGACCGACACCAAGAAAGGCGACACCGATTTCCGCTTTCGGTTTGGTCATTGAATTTCCTCTAAAGAAACCACTCGCCCTTCTTTAAAGCTGCGAGTTGCCGCAATCCCAATTCGCAAAGCTTCCAGGGCATCGACCGCTCCCGGCGTAGGTTGGCGGCCTTCTTGCACGCAAGCGAAGAACGACTCGAGCTCGGCTTGGAACGCGTCTTTGAATCGATCCATGAAGAAGTAAAAATGATCTTCCT
>DASUWQ010000113.1:0-6358 GCA_036378375.1 Chthoniobacterales bacterium | reverse complement strand
GAATCGCGGATGTGGAGATTCCTCCTAACACAGGCGACTTCCGGCTGATGAGCCGCCGGGTTGTCGACGAAATCAACCGGCTTAAGGAATGTCATGGTTTTCTGCGGGGAATGGTCGCAGTCGTCGGGTTCCGTCAGATCGCAATTTTATTTGATCGACCACCGCGTTTCTCCGGGCGCGGGAATTATAATCGCCTTCTGGGATCGCTCCGAATCGGATTCAATGGGCTGTTCTGTTTTTCAAACTATGCTTTGACGTTGAGTACTCAGGCCGGTTTTCTAATTGCCCTCTGCTCTTTCATTCTCAGTCTAGCTGTTGCCGGACTGAAGATTTTCGGGTTCCCTTTCCCACTGGGGACTCCCAGTATCATCATTCTTATTTTGTTCCTTGGCGGTGTCCAACTGATCGGTATCGGGATTTTGGGCGAATACCTGGGCAGAGTGTATGAAGAGGTGAAACAGCGCCCTCGGTTCATTGTCGACTCCGCATATGGTCTTGAGGAACCGACCGTCAAAAAAAGATGATTGACAGCGAAATTACCTAGGCTGGCCCCGACGCTTTCGGCCGCAGAGTTAATCCAATGCAAAGGTTGCAAAATATGACTGGGATCGGAAGTGGGAAAAAGCGGTGATGTATGATAGTAAAGTACTGTTCCAATTCGGCGATGATCTCGGCCGGCCGGTTGAGATGTTCTCTCGCCACAAACCACCGATACGACTGTTTGTAACGCTTTTCGAAATAGCGCTGAGCGGAGATGCGTCGAGCTAAACTGTAGGCCATGCCACCTTCGCAGGGTATCACAACCGACAAGACGCCTTTTTGTTTGTCGCACACGCGAAAGACTTCCGACACTGCCCCCGGGAGCATAGGTAAGTGCTCTAACACATGGACGGCAATAATCCGGTCGAAGTGACCGTCTGGAAATGGCAGCCGTGCTTGGCAGTCGCCGATTGCTACCCGGATATCGGGAAACCGCTGTTGAATCGCTTGTGCCATGTTCGGTCTCAACTCGAGAGCGACGTATTGCCTCGCCTGCTCCGCAGACAGCTTTTCATATTCGAGGTGCTCACCCAGCCCCGCCCCAATTTCTAAGGTGCGGTAGAATTCCCTTGGCGCATGCCGAACCGGATACTGATGATTAAAATCGTCGACAAATCCGTATCGCCGCGGCAACACCTCGTGCCAGTGCCGCATGAAATCGTCACTGATTCGCTGTTGCTCTTCCGAAAGAGGAGGAAGTACCTTCGGCCACTTGTTGGACACTTGCGCTGCCACGGAATTCTTTCCGTAGACCGCTCCCTGATCTTATTCAAGCCTTTTTCCCCAGAGTCTAAGAAACTAATTCTTTTCATTGATGTGCACTCAAGGCTCGCGGACTCTATCCTAAGCTGGAGCTTTTGCCCCAGTCACGCCCTGCGTTGACTAACCATCACTTCCATGTAGATGTAGTTGCACTTTTCGCTACGCATCGACTGCCCTGTTAGCAGCAAGTGAATAAAGCCATGGCACATACCAGCGAAGACAATGTGCGCAAACTCGAGTTACCGGGAACCGAGTTAATGCGCAGCCTAGTCCAGTGGACGCTCAAAAATCCGCTGGCTTTCGAATTACAGCAACGGCTTAGCAATAATTATACAAACGTGCGTACCGAATTTGCCGGCATCCTCGACCGGAGCAATCTCCGTATTCTCGATGTCGGCTGCTCCACTGGGACCTGCGCTGGGCAGATCATCGACATGGGGGCTAATGCTTATACGGGGGTCGATGTGGTCTCGCAGTATATCGAGATCGCACAACGGCGTCATCCGCGTGGCACGTTTATCGCCATGGACGCGCGCCGCATGACTTTTCCCAAAGAGCATTTCGATGTCGCGATGTTTGTCGGCGTGCTGCATCACATGGACGACGAACTCGCGGCCGACTGCCTGGCCGAAGTCAGGCGTGTCATCAGGCCGGGTGGATACGTCGTGGTGGCAGAGCCGATTTTCACTCCAGGAATGCTCTTCAGTAACTTTTTACTGTCGTTAGATCGTGGTCGATATATCCGCGACGAACCAGGATATCGCGGCCTGTTCGATGGCTACGAAATTACGCGGCAGCGCTTTTTCAAGCTGTCGATACATCGATTCTGTTCGTTTGTCCTGACCCCTCGACTAGCCGGAATGGGAGTTAACAACGTTCGCTGACCTTCGCGAAAAGCTAAGCGGAGTGTCGCCAAGGGGCGCAAATATTTGTTTTTAATCGATTAACCTGCCAGCGGTAAAGTAGCCTGAGAGGATTGATGAAGAAATTGCTGGTAACTGGTTCCGGCGGCCTCATCGGAAGCGAGGTCGTCTCCTTCTTTGCCGCTGAGGGAGCCGAGGTTCATGGCCTCGATAACAATATGCGCGCGGACTTTTTTGGTGCTGCCGGTGACACCACCTGGAACACGAAACGGCTACGGCAGACCTACAAAAATTTTTGTGCTCATCCGGTCGATATCCGGGATCGAACCGCCGTCCTGGGCTTGATCGAGCAACTACGGCCGGATGCAATTGTGCATACTGCCGCTCAGCCAAGCCACGACCTGGCAGCATCGCGTCCCTTTGACGATTTCGATGTCAATGCCGTTGGCACACTGAACCTCCTGGAAGCAGCACGCCAGTGGTGTCCAGAAGCACCGTTCGTCCATATGTCGACTAACAAGGTTTATGGCGATGGACCGAACCGGCTGAACCTGGTCGAAAAAGAGAGCCGGTGGGATTACGCGGATAAAAAGTTCTTCAACGGGATCAGGGAAGATTTCTCCATTGATCAATGTCTTCACTCCCTATTTGGTGCTTCCAAAGTAGCAGCCGACGTGATGGTTCAAGAGTACGGGCGCTATTTTCATATGCCGACCTGTTGTTTACGCGGCGGTTGCCTCACCGGACCAAACCATTCCGGAGTCGAACTCCACGGTTTTCTCAGTTACCTGATCAAGTGCAATGTTGAAGGGAAACCCTATAAGATCTTCGGGTATAAAGGAAAACAGGTACGCGACAATATTCATTCCCAAGATGTTGTGCGTTTCATGAATGAGTTTATCCAGAAACCGCGTACCGCTGAGGTATACAACCTAGGGGGTGGCCGCGAGAATTCGGTTTCGATCCTTGAAGCGTTCGATCTGATCGCCAATATCTCAGGCCGGAAGATGATCTATGAATATGTGGATCGGAACCGCACCGGGGATCATATCTGTTACATATCAGACCTGACCAAGATGCGGACGCACTATCCTTCCTGGGACATAACCAAAGATTTGGCAACAACCTGCCAGGAGATCTTTGAAGCATGGGTCACACGACGGGACCACAGGATTTAAGACCCATCCTTGAGCTACTGAGATTCAGGGTAGAATCGACCCCGAAATTATTGTCCAGATGTGAAGATCAGAGATATCGAAAAATAGCGTCCGCGGATCGCCGTTATTTGGTTGTACTCCTTCGGTATCAGTTTCGAATCTGATCACTTGGTTCGTTTTCCAAGAAGACATGGGATCTCCACATGGTGAAGCTTCCCCGGAACGACATCCACGCTTTGCACCGGTCCATCGGGCTCTGGTCAACGGCAACTGTCACAGGAGCGAACAGCCAAATGGGAATTGACGCGTTGAAAGGCTCGGCATACAATTGAAATACAATGCCGATCCTCACCGTCCGCCTCACCGAAGAAGAAAAACGTATTCTGGAAAAGCGTTCGCGTAAGGCCGGGGTAAAAAGAGCCACCTTCGTCCGTCAGCTTATCCGGGAAACGCCTTTTGAATCCAGCATGGATGTCCTGGCCGATCTTGAAAAGCGTATGGGTGATAAGAGGCTCCGGATTGACGAGTGAAACGCTGCCTCCTGGACTCATCTTTTGTGATTGATCTGTTGAACGAGATCGCTGAGGGTCACCCGGGCTCGGCTATTGCTTGGTTAAAGCGAAACCGGCGTGCTCGGCTATGGATCAGTCCGGTGACATGGGCCGAGGTACTGGAGGGAGCCAGCGACCCTGCGGCTGTCCGGTCCTATCTGGTGCGCTTCCAGTGGCAGGGTATCGGGAGAAGCCATGCGGATCGCGTCGCCGAATCTCAACGGCGTGCGCCAAGGCGGATGGGCGAGAACGACGCATGGCAAGCCGCCTTGGCTGCCTCAATGGCCGGTGTCATCGTCGGCCACGATCCCAAGGCATTCGGGCGACTCGGCTCCGGATACGAAGATCATTGGCTCTGAGGTCCTGATACCGTCCTTCCTGTGTCAATGATGGGCTATGCAATAATTTTGGGTAGTAGCGCCCAAGTTGACGCTCTCTCCACTACCCGACCCAAAAAAGGCCTCGCGCAAAAGCAGGCGAAGATAGGCGGCGCGGATTTCCCCGCTTTGCGTGAGATTTTTCTGTCGTTGGTTACGGCTCTCACCCATTCGACGCGCTCAATGCTTGCCTTTTTCGAGCTTGTCGAGAAGCTCAGGGCAGGCCTCTCACTTCTCACCCCTCACCTTTGGCCTTCACGGCGTTAGCTCGACGTCATCATAGGCTGAAGGCCACGTACGTCGGTAAAGAGCGAACTCGTCGAACAGTTTTATTAGTTCGCGCGCGAAATCGTCAGGAGTTGAGTTAAGGGCTCGTTTCTTTCCTTTTACGATCAACGATTCGCACAAGGCGGGGTCGCCGGAGCCGGAGAACGGCTTGGTTGCTTTTCCAAGATGACATTGGGATCTCCACATGATGATGCTCCCCCGGAACGATGTACACGCTCTGCACCATCCCATCGGGCGCTGAGATCTTCACGCGCCGGGCTTTCAGCGTGAACAGATCGAAAGAAAAGAGCTTGGGTTCGTTACCGGGCAACGCAGAGAACTGTAGGCTTGGAAAATTAGCAATCGCTTGGAAGCAAACATCAACCCGTGGATCGTTTCGTCTTTGGCATCCCAACCTTTCACTTCTCACCTTTCACGTCGATTCACTCCTCCGGCGGATTGCCGAACGCGCGACTGTACGGTGGGGTGGTCGGATACATGATTCCATTCTCAACGGACGGCCAAAAAGTATAGTGCTCGAACAAGACCGTACCAGCCTTGGAAAGCGGCACTTGCCATTGACGCTTTGCTTCCGGACTTTGTTGGTGCAGTTGGACACCGGCGACTGACCAGACCGTATCGTTGACCCGCAGCAAACGGCCATGATGGATCTGAAACATCTGGAAATAACCGTCTTTAATATGAATGGGTGCGTGGTTTTCCATTTCGATCCTAACGCCACCTGGCTCGATCACGGTTTTCAGTCGTCGCATATAGCCGATTGCTGTCGGGCACGCGTGATGATCCTTAGTAAATTCTTGGAATGCCAGAATGTGCATCAACTCCGGAACCGCATCCGGCAAGTCGATGGTCAACCAATAAAGCGGAAACCCCGGGGTCGACATCGATTTACGGTCGGAATTATCTAAATCGATCAGCAGTACCGTGTCCGAATTCCAAGTGTTAGACGTGGCAAATAATTGTTGTAAACAGCTTCGTTGTTGGTTCCAAGATGCGACATAATCAACTTGTTGAATATAGATGCCGGCAGCGATTAGCGCACCGATCGATGCGGCCGAAATCCACGCCACTACCTCCCGGGCTATGGCATTTAATCGAGAAAGCACGGTTACTACCCACCCAATGAGAATAGAGATACCGATACTGGCTGGAGCATTGAATCCGGAAAGCCGCCCGAGGTTCATGATCGGCGGATAATCATCCGGACGAAAAGCCAGGACATATCCTGCCGCAGCGGCAAACAGTGCGCCGCTCGCAATAATGAACAGGTTTACCCAGGATTGCTCCGGCTCGGTAATGGAGGCGGTTTCCGGCGAACTGCTTCGCCGAAGCGCTAACCCAATACCAATCGTCGCCAGGACAACGATGTTCCACGAAACTAAACCGCCGTGGAGAAACGCATCCGCAATCCGGGCAAACAGCGTTCCCATGCTGTTACTGATTCCTAACCCGATCGCGCTGGGAATCCTATTTAACACCAGACCGGGAGATGCCGTGACGTCTCTGGCCCTGACTTCACCAATGAAGTCTCTCACCAAAATCAAGCAGGTGGCAGAGATCACAATGAAGAATGCGTGGCCGGCGCAGCGCTTCCATGAGAAACGCTCGCCCCGAGCAAGTAAAAACGGCGCAGCCGCAAACGGAAAAAAGAAATGTTCGTAAATTAACAAAGAACAAAGCGCTAAGCCGTAAGCCAAGACAATATTCCTGCGATAAAACAAGAACGCCAATAAGACAAAGGTCAGATTTAAGACCTGCCACGGCTGATTCATGATGATCTGTTCAGACGTGTCCGCGGGATACAAAACAAAGACGCAGGC
>DASUWQ010000112.1:0-2981 GCA_036378375.1 Chthoniobacterales bacterium | reverse complement strand
CAGTGCGGTTTAGCCCTCGAGAGTCGTGCCTGGTACACGAGTCGCTTGATAAACATGGGAAGGGATCTGACGATCGTCATTGCAAGGTTCACCAGTACGCCCGGAACCACACTGGCTCTGTCTTTTGCAGCAGCTTCTAAGGCTTGGCGAACGACTGTTTCGACCGATAGAAGTAGAAAGGGAGCGGTGTGGCCTGCTCGGTCACTTGTCCGCGTGGCATGTGCAAGATACTCGGTCGTGACAGGGCCCGGACAAACCGCCGTGACGGAAACATTAGATGATCGCAGCTCCGCTCGAACCGCTTCGCTGAAACTCGTCACGTAGGCTTTGGTCGCAGCGTAGACAGCATTGTTGGGCAAAGGCAGGAAAGAAGCGATAGAACTGACATTGAGAATCAGACCTCGCCCGGTTTTCTTAATGATGGGTAAAACCCTGAGGGTCAGATACGTCAATGCGCTGATATTGACCTGGAGGAGTGAGTTGACACGTGCCCATTCGCTATTGATGAACGAGCCATGGTCACCCAAGCCTGCGTTGTTGATCAGGAAATCGAGAGCAAGTCCACTCTCGTCGAGCCAATCACAAAAACGCTCCAGTTCGCTCGGGTCGCGAAGATCTACCGAGCGTGTGAACACCTCGAGCGCGGTATTCTTCGCCTTAAGTTCAGATTGCAATTCTTGTAGGCGATCGTTGCGACGAGCCACCAGAACCATCTTTGCCGCTACCGGAGCAAGCTGGCGCGCGAACTCGGAGCCAAGCCCCGAGGAAGCACCAGTAATCAGAATCGTGCGACCAGTGAAATAGCTGATGCTCATACGTTAGAATGCGCACGGTACCGATCGCTGGACGGAACTCAAGATAGACGGCGGCGAACCCACGATGCCTCGCGCAGAGGACGCGAAGGACGCAACGGACTGAAAAGGGAGAGCGTTGGTTGAGGCTGAGGCAGGACGCCGGCGGGCGTATGTAACCGCAAGCTGCCAGCCGCCAACCACTCACCACTCACCACTCACCAATCACGTCTCACTGACCCGGCGGAGGTGGGGGTGGCGGCCGGACCGGGCGCCGAGGCTGAGATTCTCGGTGTGGCTTCTCAGCCTGTGAATTCTCACGCTGTGGCGGTGGCCGTCGTTTTTTTGGCCGGCCCGGCTCCACGGGTGTTGGTGTTGGCGAAGCATCTGCCATCGAGTGAGAAGCCGGGTTTGACGAGGCCTCTGATGGCGAAGGAGATACTACCGGCGAGGCGGCCGGTTTCGGCGACACCGTTGGCGACGGAGTCGGAGACGCTGTCACCGAAGGGGACGCCACCGGTGAAGCGGATGCTCGTGGTGAAGCCGATGGCGCTGGTGTGGAAGAGACCGATCGCGAAACGGTCGCCGAAGGCGAAGGAGAGGCCGTCGGCGAAGGCGCACCTTTTATGGTCGATCCGGCCCAAAGGCCGAATAGAAGGACACCGGAGAAGGCAATGGCTTTCTTAGGCGACATTGTGATCACAGGTTAAGTTTGCTCGGAAACCCATCCGGGTTTTGGGTGACGGAAAATCGGGGACTCAGGCCATTTTTCTCCTGGCCACAACATAGACGCGAAAGAAACCGCGGATTGCGTAGTCCCTAAATTTTTCGATAAAATACGCAGGCCTCTAGTCGGGGCTTGGCTCGTCTACCCCTCATCTTTTGCGGCAATGCCACACAACCTGACGGGCGAATCTGCGCGCTTGATCACGCCCGATCGTCCGAGCGAGCCGCGGTCTCACTTGAAAACAGGAAATATCCGCAGATTACACAGATTACGCAGATTTTCGGTTAAGGGCTCCGATTACGATAGTGCTAAGAGGACGACTCTTTCCGCCCGGGGTTCGTTAGCTCGCTGACGCCATCCAACTTAGAATGAAATCTGCGTAATCTGTGTAATCTGCGTAATCTGTGTAATCTGCGGATTTCAAAGTTCTTCTGTTCTGGGGAATGGGCCTCTCACTATTAGAAGCTCACCGGGCCCCAGCCAGGATGGCAATCTCTCGGTAACGAAACATTACGAGAGTCTTGCACCTTCGAGTTGGTCGCGGAGTGTTCGTTCCGCGTCGAGTCGTGATGTGGGGCCAGCAAACTAAACAGAGAGAGCGCCAGGATAACGCTGGCAAATGCTACCGTCCGTTCCCGGGCCGGTTCCGGCAGGTCGGTTTTTGTTCTCATAATTTACTGATAAACAGGTTGTGTGCCAATTGATCGATCGTTGTTTGTGGCTCATTGTGAATGAATTACGCCAATTGTAATCGAGTTGAATCCGTACGAAATTTCGGATCTATCGCGTTCGATTCATTGCGCGATGTCCGATCGCCGGTACTAGTTCTGATGCTCAATTGGCTTTTTTACAGGCCAATCTCCGGGAAAAGATTGGAGGAAGGAGTCGCGAATCCTTGGCAAGAATATTGGGGCGATACTTACGCGCCCGAACTGAAGCAGCGGCTCCTTAAACCACTTTTGGATGACCTCGAAAAAGAAGGAATGCTTGGCAGCCTGATCGTCGATATCGGTAGTGGAGCGCATCCGGTTAGCCGATTGTTGGCGGCACGGCCAGGAAGAAAACGGGTTTGCATCGATATCGCTGCCGATAACGGTGAATCGGTTGATGAGCTAAGACTTCGGTTGGACGCGGAGAAGATCGGACAACTTAACCGGCTGAGTTTTCGCAAGGCCTTGCTCAGGGTCTGCGTATTTCTGAAGATCGATCTCAGAACGGACGCAGAGATCCAGCGGGCGGATACGGTGCTGATCGCGGACACGTTAAACTACGTAGACTTTCGAAAAGTCCTAAGCGGATTAACAAATTACCTGAAACCGAGCGGCCGAATTATAATCCTAAATCTACCGTATCGCGGAAACCAATCCTTGTTCTCCGATCTGGGTCTCAAAGATACTCGCCAGCTCTATCCATTTTTTGAAGAACAGGGCTTCGCGATAGAACGTAAGGCATTCCCGAAACGG
>DASUWQ010000111.1:0-3096 GCA_036378375.1 Chthoniobacterales bacterium | reverse complement strand
ACCAACCCGATGGCATACGCTGATGGTGAAATTAGCTTAGCCCCGGCCGCCTATTGCACGGCCTCCGAAAACTTCTTCCGGCCGGTAGCGTTGACTGAGTTGTTTGAGCTGTTAGCGGTTTATCCGGGCGCGCAGTTAGTTGCGGGCGCCACCGAACTTGGGCTCAAGATTACCAAACTATTCCAAACATTTCCAACTCTCATTTCTTTAGAGGGTATCGCTGAACTCGCGGTCTTGGAGCCGGGCGATACCCACTGGCGAGTTGGCGCGGCGGTGTCTTTGACCCAGGTCTGGGACGCGTTAGGAAGAGAGTTTCCAGTTTTGGCTTCGATGCTCCGTTGGTTCGGTTCTCGTCAGATCCGTAACCGGGCGACGCTGGGAGGGAATTTAGCCACGGCATCTCCGATCGGGGATTCTGCCCCCGTGTTGTTAGGACTGGATGCAAGCTTAGTCCTTGTGTCGGCGAAGGGAGCTAGAGTCGTACCTTTGAACGAATTCTTTGTCGGTTACAGAAAAACCCAACTGCAAACAGGGGAAATCATTCGCGAGATCCTAATTCCACGCCCGCGGCCCGCGGCAGGCCTAGCCCAGGAGTTTATCCGGTTTTATAAGGTGTCTCGCCGGCGAGAGATGGATATTAGCACTGCCGCGGGCTGTTTCCGCATTCAATTGGGCGCTGGAGGGAAAATTCATCTTGCGCGTGTCGTTTACGGGGGTGTAGCACCTACGCCGGTACGAGCAACCGACGTCGAAGCCGCGCTGGTCGGTAAAGAGTGGAACCGCGCCACCGTTGCGCGAGTCGGCGAGGTCTTGGCTAAGCGGTTTACACCGATTTCAGATGTGCGCGGAAGCGCCGATTATCGCACGGCTCTCATAGTAGAGCTCTTGGAGAAGTTCTTTGACGACACTCAGTCTGGTCGGGCAGACGTGTCGCGCCGTCTTGTGCGCCATAATCCGACTCGGCCGGACGACGGCGGATGCGAAGCGAAGGCGGAATCCATCAGTCGATTTCCCGTGGTTCCTGAGCTAACCAGCCCGGCTCCTCCCCATGAAAGCGCTCACAAGCATGTCTCCGGTTCGGCCTATTACACCGACGATGCGGTTCAATCCGCGGACCGATTGGAAGTGTGGCCGGTTTGTTCCGAGCGGTCTCACGCCAGATTCCGGATTCGGCGTTGTCCGGTCGATGCCCCAGGAGTGAAAGCGATCCTTTTTGCGGACGACATTCCGGGTGTTAACGAAATCGGAACGGTCAGACATGATGAACCATTGCTCGCGCGAGATCAGGTTTTTTATCATGGCCAGGTGATCGGCTTGGTAGTAGGGGAGACCGAAGCCGCATGCCGTGCCGCGGCCAACACGATCGAAATCGAGTACGAAGATCTGCCCCTGGTTTTGAGCGTTGAGGACGCAATAGCGGCAAGCTCATTTCACACAGATCAGAACTTTATTCGTCGGGGCGATGTTGATCGTGCGTTAAAGGCCGCTGCGCACCGCCTGCAGGGCAATTTCTGGCTGGGCGGTCAGGACCATTTCTATCTTGAGACTCAGGCCGCCATCGCTTTCCCTGGGGAAGACGCATCGATGCAGGTTACTTCATCGACGCAACATCCCTCGGAGGTTCAGCACCTGGTCTCCCACGTCCTCGGCGTCAAGGCGCACCAAGTAGTTATTGAATCGCCCAGAATGGGTGGCGGTTTTGGCGGTAAAGAGACTCAAGCTGCCATCAACGCATGTCTCGCCGCTCTGGCAGCGAGACACACAGGGAGATCGGTGCGCGTCCGGTGGAACCGCGACCAGGATATGATGATCACCGGCAAACGGCATCCGTTCTATGCTCGTTTCGATGTTGGTTATGAGCCGGACGGAAAGGTCGTGGCGGTACGGGTCGAATTAGTTTCGGACGGTGGTTGGTCCTTGGATCTCTCAACCGCAGTGACCGACCGGGCATTGTTCCATCTGGATAACGCTTACTATTTTCCTAACGTTGAGTTTTCGGGTCGAGTTGCCCGTACCAATGTGTCTTCCAATACAGCTTTTCGCGGGTTTGGTGGGCCACAGGGAATGCTGGTCATGGAAGAGATTATGGACCGCGTCGCCCGGTCCCTAAGAATTGCACCGGAACTCGTGCGGCAACGAAATCTGTACCACGACCGAGGAGAGACGAACACAACACCTTATGGGCAAGAAATAGAAGACAACCGGATCCAGACGATCTGGGAGCAGCTCCTACAGTCCAGCAATTTTCAATCGCGGCGAACGGAAATCGCCGCCTGGAACTCAGAGCATTCAACTTGTAAACGCGGCTTAGCGATAACCCCGGTTAAATTCGGCATCTCTTTCACAGCAACCCATTTCAACCAGGCGGGGGCATTCGTCTTGATCTACCAAGATGGTACGGTCCAGGTGAACCACGGCGGAACGGAAATGGGCCAGGGGATACATACCAATATCCAAACCATCGCCGCCGGCGAACTGGGCCTGACCTCCGATCGGATCCGAGTCATGCCGACTCGAACTGACAAGGTACCGAATACATCAGCAACCGCGGCTAGTTCCGGGACCGATCTAAACGGAGCTGCAGTAAGGGACGCCTGCCGCGAACTAAGTGCGCGTTTGGCCCAGGTGGCGGCAGAATCGCTGACTCAAAGATACGGCTCCCCACTGGCGGCCGATGCCGTCGAATTCGACCGTAATTTTGTTTTTCCCAAAAGTACTCCTGAAAACCGGCTAGCCTTTTCGGAAGTCGTCGGCGCCGCCTATAGCCAGCGCATAAGCTTGTCCGCCACTGGATTCTATCGAACTCCCGGCATTCACTATAATCGAGGCGCCGGCCGCGGGAAACCGTTTCACTACTTTGCGGTCGGTGCCGCAGTGACGGAAGTCGAGATAGACGGCCATACCGGAATGATGCAGCTACTACGGGTCGATATCCTGCACGATGTGGGCGAATCGATTAATGCCGCAGTGAATCGAGGTCAGATCGAAGGCGGTTTCATCCAGGGGATGGGCTGGCTAACCATGGAAGAACTGGTTTGGGATGCCAAAGGCAAATTGCTGACTCACTCGCCCGATACCTACAAGATCCCGGCTATC
>DASUWQ010000110.1:0-11898 GCA_036378375.1 Chthoniobacterales bacterium | reverse complement strand
GGCAGACTCGGATGCCGGCACGTCGCCATCGGTCGCTAAGATCAATAATTTGTCTGGTAAACGGGCTGCCGTTATTGTCTTTGCTTATTACCCCTCAGATGTGCGTGTTATGCGCAGTGCTGTGGCGATGCAAAAGGAAGGTATGGCGGTTGATCTGTTCTGCCTTCAACAATTTCCAACCGAACCCTCACGTGAAACTATAGACGGGGTAGAGGTTTTCAGATTCCGGCTAAAGAAGCGGCGTGGCGGCAAGGCTGCCTACGCGTTTCAATACCTGGTTTTCATCCTGGCGAGCTTCGCCTGGCTTTCGCGACATGGAATTCGCCGCTGGTACGATATCGTGCACGTCCACAATATGCCCGATTTCTTGGCGTTCAGCGCGGTGCTGGCAAAAGCCTTAGGAAGCCGGGTAGTCCTGGACCTACATGATCCGTCTCCGGAGGTGTTCAGGACGGTTTACGACCTGCCTGCCAACAGTGGTCTGATCAGGTTACTGTTGCTTTTGGAGAAATGGAGTATCGCCTTTGCCGATAAGGTGTTGACGCCAAACGTTGCCTTCTGGAAGCTCTTTTCCGGTCGGAGCGCTTCCGCAGGGAAAGTCGAAATCGTAATGAACACCCCATTGGAAGACGTGTTCCCCTTCACCGAGCCAGACTTTCGTGCTTCTGGTCCAGAACGTGTAGATAGAAAGTTCGTGGTGATGTATCACGGCACTCTGGTGGAGAGGCATGGACTTCATACCGCTATCGAGGCGGTCGCCCAGCTTAGAGAGCGCATTCCTGGGCTCTATTTTCATATTTACGGCGAGGAAACTGACTATATGCGGGAAAAGATCAATCCGCTTATATCCGCATTAAGTCTGAATGACCGGGTTATCTATTTTGGTGAGCAATCACAGGCGTCCATTGCAAGCGCCATCAGAGATTGCAGCCTGGGCGTCGTGCCAAACCTGAGAACGGTATTTACCGAGATTAACTTGCCAACGCGTATTTTTGAATATTTGGCGCTGGGGAAACCGGTGATAGTCCCGGAAACACAAGGCATTAAGGACTACTTCGATAATTCCAATATGTTGTTTTTCACTGGGGGCGACATGCTGAGTCTTCGCTCACAGGTGGAATGGGTGTTCGAGCATCCGTCCGAAGTTCAAGACATTGTCCGCGAAGGACAAAAGGTATATCAGCGGCATCTGTGGAGTCGGGAGCGAGAGAGATTGCTCGCTCTGTTTGCCGGTTTGATGAGCAAGCCACATGCGGTGGTGAATTGAGAGCAGAGGGTCAAGTGGGTTATCTCTGCAGCTAGCATTGGACTCATCGCGGCGGTCTATAGTCACGAGAACAAATGTCGTGGGCAGAGTCCAGCTGCAGTGTGGATCTCGAAATATTTTCCACTCCTAGACCGCATGCAAGACTGGATATCGCGCTCACTACAGCACCATAACGGGTGCTATTTCTATACTATTTACCCGACTCTAGCATACTCAAATGAACTTCGCATCAGCGACACCGATTATGAATTCTTCCGAGCTTAGCGATAATCCTGCAAATGTCGCGACTGCTGTTCCTGAAATAAGCGTGGGCATTATTACGTTCAGGCGCCCTCGGATGCTAGCGACTCTCCTTGAAGAGTTAACTCGACAGGAGAGCGATGGATTGTTTCAAATCTCGATTGTGGTTGTGGACAACGATCGGGAAGAAAGCGCGCGAGAAACAGTGAACGCCGCCGCACGTAGGTCTCCGATTCCGATCAGTTACGATGTCGAAAGAGAGCAAAACCTTTCGCTGGCTAGAAATCGGTGCATTCAGAACTCTACCGGCGAGTATCTTGCGTATATCGATGATGACGAAATTCCACCAGCACGCTGGTTGGTGACGCTCTATCAGATGCTCGTGAAAGCGGAAGTCGATGGAGTGCTTGGACCGGTATATCCGAAATTCGAGATAGAAGCTCCCGGGTGGCTGACGCGTAGTCGTGCCGCAGAGCGACCTGCGCTACCGACGGGCCGGATCCTGAATTGGCAGGAGACGAGAACCGGGAATGTGCTGATGAAAAAGACCGTATGTGCAGAGCCTGGAAACCGGTTCGACCCACAGTTTGCGTCGCATGGCGAGGACCGTGATTTTTTTCGGCGGGTAATGGCCCAGGGTGCGCGGTTTGTATGGTGTGCCGAAGCGGCTCTTCCAGAGATCCAGCCCGCCGAACGATTGCGAAGGCGATTCTATTTTCGGCGCGCACTGCTGCGAGGAAGCGTTTCCTGGAAGCAAGCTCCGTCGCTGAGTTTACTCATCAAAACAATTGGCGCGTTAGTAATTTACGCGGTCGCCCTACCGTTCCTTTTGCTCGGTGGGCAGGGATGGTTCATGCGCTACGCGGTAAAGTTTTGTGACCACGCCGGCCGCTTGCTGTGTGCAGTAGGCGTGAATGTGGACAACCTATTGAAGCTCCTAAGCTGATTCTGCGCTGAGATTGAAGGTAGTTAAAAGCATTATGTCGAACAAATGGATTATTGGACTCAGAGATCCAATTTTGGTTACCGGAGGCAACGGCTTCATCGGTGCAAGTGTTGTACGGGAGTTTCAACGGCTGGGATTTGAGGAGGTTAGGGCGATGGTCCGTTATGTACCTCAACCGGGTGGGCAAGGATCAACGAAACGTAGCGAAGATCAACCACGCCCGACCTACGTGGAAGGTAACCTCCTCTCAACAGAGGACTGCGCTCGCGTTGTAAAGGGCGCGAAGGTGATTGTACACTTGGCCGCTGGAGCGGACAAATCCTTCTCTGGTTCGTTTTACAACTCGGTGATTGTGACTCGGAACCTTCTGGACGCCGCAGCGGCCGAAGGATGTCTGGTACGGTTTTTAAATGTTAGTTCGTTTGCCGTCTACTCGAACTGGTCGATTCCGCGGCGTGGAATGCTGGACGAACAGTGTGCAGTCGAGTCCAATCCTTACCTGCGCTACGAGCCGTATTGCTATGCGAAAACCAAGCAAGACGAATTGGCGCGGGAAATGGGCGAGCAGTACGGGATACCGGTTGTTACTGTGCGTCCAGGGGCCGTCTTTGGCCCTCGATCGCGCCAGTATCTTACCCCTCGGATCGGTATCGACACCTTTGGGATTTTTCTGCATCTTGGCGGCAAAAATCGCATACCGCTGACTTTTGTGGACAACTGCGCTGAAGCCATAGCGCTTGCCGCCCTGTCCAGAGGAGTGGATGGCGAAGTGTTCAACATCGTCGACGACGATTTGCCGCGCAGCAAAGATTTTTTGCGCGAGTTCAAGCAAAACGCCTGTCGTTTTCCTTCCATCTCCATTCCCTACCAATTGTTTTACTTATTCTGTCATTTCTGGGAACGCTATTCAGCTTGGTCCAAAGGACAATTGCCTCCGGTTTTCAATCGGCGCCGATGCGCGGCCTATTGGAAGGGCAACATTTATTCAAATGATAAAGCAAAGCGGATGTTGGGATGGTCTCCTCGAGTTCCTTATGCCGAGGCAGCGCGGAGCCATTTCGAATACTTCAAAAAAGCAGGCATTTCCGGCAAATGAATATTGGCATTATAGGCTGTGGTAAAATCGCGGACGAGCATGCGTCTGCCATCCTTGCACAAGGCGGCACGGAAATAGTCGGCGCGTGCGACAGAGATCAATTAATGGCTCGCCAATTCGCTGAGCGCTTCGGCGTTGCCCGGCATTTTGGAGACGCCAAAGAGATGTTGCGTGCGTGTCGACCGCGTGTGGTGCACATAACGACTCCTCCCCAGAGTCATTTTGCTCTGGGAAAGCTCTGCATCGAAGAAGGATGCAGCGTGTTTATCGAGAAGCCGTTTACGGTGAGCGCAGATGAAGCTCGCGAATTGGTGGCGCTGGCAGAGGCACGTGGCGTTAAGCTAACCGCCGGCCATAATCATCAGTTCAGTCACGCGGCCACCGAGATGCGCCAGTTGGTAAAGAAAGGTTTCCTCGGCGGGTCGGTGACTCACATGGAAAGTGTTTTCTGCTACAAGATTGATGACGAACGCTATGCCAAGGCTCTACTCGGTGACAAAAAACATTGGGTCAGAGCTCTTCCGGGTAAGTTGTTGCACAACGTCATTAGTCACGGAGTTTGCAAGATCGCTGAATTTCTGCGCTCGGCTACTCCGGAAGTCATCGCGGTGGGGTTTAGCAGCCCGTTGTTGGTGAGCATCGGGGAGAAAGAAATCGTTGACGAACTCCGGGTAGTTATTCGGGAAGAGGCCGGCGCGACCGCCTACTTTACATTCTCCTCTCAGATTGGCCCTGGCCTTCATCAGTTCCGCCTTCACGGCCCTGGCGGCTCATTGTGGGCTGACTACAACCAACAGTGGGTTCTTCGAGCAAAAAAGGGAGGATTTCGAAGTTATCTGAATCAATTTCTGCCTCCGATGGAATTTGGAAAGCAGCAGCTATTCAGCGGTCTCGGCAATATGACAAAGTTTATCCGCAACGAATTTCATGAAGATACCGGCCGACGACGCTTGATCAGATTGTTCTATGAGAGCGTTGAAAGGGGTGGACCCGTGCCTATTCCTTACCGGGAAATCGTCCTTACATCTGAGATCATGGACCAGATTTTCTCCCAAATCGCTAAGAAAGGAGAAGTTCTCTATGAAGTCGCGTGATGAGCTGCTTGAACAGAATATTCCGGTACGCGAACACCGCAGGGTGTTGTTGATCTCTAATCGGGTCATGCACTACCGCGTCTCGGTCTATAACTATTTCTGGCGTCGATTTCGCCAAGAGGGCTGGGAATTTTCGGTGTTAGCCAATGAATTGCAGAAGCAAAATCAAAACCGGGTCGATTTTCCCTTCACCGAGCTGCCCTTTGATTTCTTTGCCTACCGAAAGCAGGTGCGCGCCATAGCGCCTGATGCGGTGATCTTGTTTCTACATTTGAAAGATCGCATTGTCTGGCCGCTGGTCCATTGGTTAAAGTTCAGCGGAGTTCCGGTCGCGATCTGGACAAAGACGCGAAACCTGGATGATCCTGAGAACCGCGTCCGCAATGCCTTTTTCGATTATCTACATAATTTAGCCGACGGCTTGATTTTATATACGGACAACCTGCGTCGCTACGTTTCGCCCAGGCACTTCAACAAGCTGTTCGTAGCCAATAATACGATTAACTTTCATGATTTCCCCGAAGTGCTTGAGTCAAAGGAGCAGATCAAAGAGTCGCTCGGAATTCCCTTTCGAAAAGTTGTCCTCTTCACCGGACGAATTGGGGAGGAAGGTAACCGTAAGAAAGTAGATCATTTGATCGACATATTCCGCGAGTTGGATCGGCCAGATCTGGGATTGGTTATAGTAGGCTCCGGTCTAACCGAGGCGCTTCGATCCCGCATAAATCCGAAGAACACTCGTTATTTGGGAGAGGTCCACGATCCTCGAAATTATCAAATTAGCCGGGTATTCAAAATGGCTGATATCTGTTCGATTCCGGGTCACGTAGGATTGGGATTGAACCAGGCCTTTTACTGGGGGCTTCCTATGGTCACTGAGGCCGGAAAACAACCTCCCGAAATCGACTACCTGGAGGACGGGCGGAACGGTTACATGGTACCTGAAAATGATGTAGCCGCCCTTCGCCAACGCATCGTGTATCTGGCTGACAATGATGACGAACGTAAACGGCTATCGGCTAACGCTCGGCAGGACATTCTCTCCCGTGCTTCGATTGAGTCGATGTTCGGTGGATTCCTGGCTTGTGCAGAGTCATTGGCTAGCGCCAGACGACACCCGGTAAAGAGCTAAAACGACTATCAGCTTAAGATCATGCGTATCAGTATATTTGGGTTAGGTTATGTGGGTTCGGTAAGTGCGGCTTGCCTGGCGGAACTGGGCCATACCGTGATTGGTGTGGAACCGAATGAGGCGAAGGTCGACCTGATGAACCGCGGAGTGAGTCCAGTGGTTGAAGCGGGCTTACCCGAACGTCTTCAGCAACTCACGGCGACCGGAGCCCTCCGGGCAACCTCAAATTGGGATGAAGCCGTTCAGGAAACGGACATGGCTCTAGTGTGTGTAGGGACACCCAGTCTCCCAAACGGCGGCATCGACCTCCGGTATGTAATTCGGGCCGCATCCCATATCGGTTCCGCCTTGGCGAAGAAGTCTGACTATTTTCGCGTCGTCATCCGAAGCACCGTTCTTCCGGGGACAATAGAGGAGTCCGTGATCCCGGTTCTCGAAGAGGCCTCCGGAAAGTTAGCCGGGAAGGATTTCGGTGTGTGCATGAATCCGGAATTTCTCCGAGAAGGGACCGCCATCGAGGATTTTTACCATCCGCCCAAATCTGTCATTGGAGAATTTGATAGTCGATCCGGTGACGGGTTGGCTGACATCTACAAAGTGCTTCCAGGCGAAGTTCGTCGGGTTCCCTTGCGCGTCGCTGAAATGGTAAAATATGCGGACAATACCTTTCATGCTTTGAAAGTTGTTTTTGGGAATGAAATCGGGAGTGTTTGCAAGGCCATGGGGATTGACAGCCACCGGGTAATGGAAATTTTTTGCCTCGACACGAAACTGAATCTCTCGCCCTACTACCTGAAGCCTGGCTATTCATTTGGTGGTTCGTGTCTGCCGAAAGATCTACGTGCGCTCAACTACATCGCTCGATCACACGATGTGGAGACACCTACTCTCTCTTCTATTCTTCCTAGTAATCGGCAGCATTTTCAGTCGGTGGTTCACGAGTTGCTCAAATACAAAGGCAAGCGGTTAGGGTTTCTGGGCCTGAGCTTTAAAAGTGGCACAGATGATCTTCGCGAGAGCCCGCTGGTGGAGCTAATTGAGACCGTAATCGGTAAAGGATTTGAGGTCTATGTATTCGATCCTTACGTTTCGCTTGGCCGTCTCATCGGAGCTAACAAAGAATTTATTGAAAAAGAGATTCCTCACATTTCCAAGCTGATGCGCGGCTCTGCGGAAGAGTTGCTCGAACACGCGGATGTCATAATAGTCGGCCACAACAGTAAGGAAGTTCAATCCGTACTCGCTAATGTATCCCCGCAGCACGTTGTATTGGACTTGGTGCGCGCTCGTAAGAACGCGGCCGATGGCCCAGGTCAGTACTGGGGCATTTGTTGGTAGCCTCCTTTAAAGTTTCTCCTCCTCCTCAAACCAGGCCGGGACTGATTATTGAAGTTTATCCGGCCGACAGTCTGTCAATTTTGATCGTTTACAACTGAAGCATATGGCAATGGTTTCCGAAATTCAGAACGCCGAGGGTTCGGCAGTCGCTTCCAGCCTCCCGCTCTTAACCGATAGTCTTGCGAAAGTGCAGAGATGGGTAGAGGCAGCCCAGTATAAAGGCTACGAGCCGTTCGATGGTTTATCGTCGCCTTGGCGCCGCTTAACCTTCGAGAATCTGCTTGCTCTGCGATTATTACAGCAACTGATCCGACAATCACCGATTAATCTCCGGCCTTTATTTGGCGTTAAGCCGCTCGATTCCACGAAGGGACAAGGGATGATGGCGTGGGGGTACCTGCTCTTGTTCAAAGGCACGGCAAAGCCGGAGTACAAAGAGAAAGCGGTTGCGTGCCTGGATTGGCTCGATAAGCACAAGTCCCCGAAATTCGATAAGCATAGTTGGGCCAACTATTTCGATTTTGCGAGCCGGGGAGGCATTTACCACAAGAATGAAAGTATCATCGTCTGGACCAGCATGATCGGCCAGGCGTTTCTAGAGGCTTTCGAGCAGTTCGGCGATGAGAAGTATCTCCGAATAGCTCAGAGTGCCTGTGATTGGATCATGTCGTTATCGCGTGAGAAAACGCCGACCGGGAACTGTATCAGTTATTTCGCCCACGAACATGAATCGATTCACAATGCAAATATGCTTGGTGCAGCGGTTTTGGCGCGGGCAGCCAAGCATAGCGGCAACGCCGAGTACCTTGACGTCGCGCGTTCCGGGATGCTGTACAGTTGCTCACGGCAACGTGAAGATGGCTCCTGGTGGTATGCCGAGGATCCGAAGTACCAGTGGATAGATAACTTCCATACCGGGTACAACCTGGATTGCCTCAAGTGTTACCTTGATTTTTCAGGTGATTCCGAGTTTCGGCCACACTTGAGGCGAGGGTTCGAATACTTCAAGAGAACTTTCTTTGAGCCGTCCGGACGACCACGATACTACCACACTCGAGCGTATCCGATCGACATTCAATGCGCATCGCAAGCAATTGATACCTTTGCCTATTTCGCCGAAGAGGATCTTGAATCAATCCCACTCGGGATCAAGGTGGCAAAGTGGACGATCGCCCACATGCAGCATCCAGCGGGCTATTTCTACTATCGCAAATATCCTTTGGGTGTTACGGCTCGAACACCGATGCTCCATTGGGGCCAAGCCACGATGTTTAAGGGTTTAGCACATCTCGTTACCCGGCTAGGACAAATTGAGTACCTCGCCGCCTCCAAATGAGAGCGTCGGTTCAGGCACCCAGCGAGCTTGACCGGTCTGTAGCCATCAGAAAAGCGCCGGCTCCGAGTCGAGGTAATTTGGGTCAAAGGTTTCTATGGCCTGCACTCCGGACCGTTGTCCCATTCCAACTGTGGCCTCGGCTATCCAGAGTCTCGTTGGTGGTTCCCTATTACCATATGGTCAGCGATGCCGAGGTTCCGCATGTGCGCCACCTTTATCGCTTTCGGACGGTTCGAGAATTCGAAGCTGATCTGGACTTTTTCCTACGCCACTTTACCCCCGTTGAGCTGGAGGACGTTGTGGCAGCTTTGGGTGGTGAAAGGGGCTTGCCCCCGCGACCCTTTCATTTGACCTTCGATGACGGATTTCGTGAAATGCATGATGTTGTCGCGCCGTTACTTCAGAAGAAAGGCATACCGGCAACATTCTTCTTGAATACTGCATTTCTCGATCAGGGCGGAATGGCGCACCATAACAAGATCAGTTTGTTGCTACATCGCATCAGCCGGCCAATTTCGAACAGGATCCTTCGCGAGATCGAGAAGCTTTTGCCCCCTTCCCTCAATTCAGAAGGCTGCCTCGAATCGCGACTCCTTGCCATCCGCTACGCCGACCGGCAGACGGTCGATCGGATGGCAGCCATCGCTGAGATCGATATCAACCAATATATAAAGTTAAACCGACCCTACCTTTCTTCAGAAGAAATATTTAGCTTGCAACGGCTTGGTTTCACGATCGGCGCACATAGTATTGATCATCCTCTTTATGCCGATCTCTCAGCTGAAGAACAAATAAGGCAAACACGGGTCAGTATGGATTTCATCTTAACGAAGTTTGGTGTTCGCATTCGAGCATTCGCTTTTCCTCACAGCGATGCGGGTGTCACCCACGAGTTTTTTGATCCGGTGTTTGCCACCGGTGTCGCCGACGTCTGTTTCGGTACCAGAGGGCTAGTCAAGCATTTCCATCCGAGAAACGTCGAAAGATTCAGCATGGAGAAGACCACCGATGCTGCCAAGTCTATCATTGCACGGCAATATGCGAAGGCACTCTATAGTCAAGCCCTGCGAAAAAGCGCGGGTGCTTAGACAAATGCTGGTAGAAACGGTTGATCACTGCTTCGGCGACATTCGGTTTGTCAGAGTTTGCGGATTTTTCAGCATGCCTTCTCGTCAGCTTTTGCCTTAGTAGGGGCGTGGTGCGAGCCGAGAGTATCCCGAGTTACCGGCGAGGTCGACTGGGAACCGGGCGTACCCGGCGTGCCCAAATTCTTTCTTTGTGGGAGCGTAATCTTCATACGCACGAAACCAACTAGCATGCAAAGATTTAGTAAAGGCTGAAAGGAGACAATAAGAAGAACACAGTATGTCAACGAGTCCTTTGGTCTCCATTCTCATACCTGCATTCAACGCCGAGGAGTGGATAGGTGATTCCATCCGGTCCGCGATCGACCAGACTTGGCGTCGCAAGGAAATCATCGTCATCGATGATGGATCCCGCGACGATACGTTGCGGGTAGCGCGGCAATTTGCTTCACCGGAAGTGCGGGTGTTTACTCAGGAGAACCAGGGGGCTTCGAGTGCGCGGAACCGGGCATTTTCCCTCTGCCAAGGCGACTACATTCAATGGTTGGACGCAGACGATTTGCTGGCTCCCGATAAGGTCACCCAGCAAATGCGCGTAGCGCAGGCTTTGGCAAACAGACGTGTCCTCCTTTCAGGTGCCTGGGGCAAATTCGTTTGTCGAGTAGATCGGGCGACGTTCAGTCCGACCTCCCTCTGGCATAACCTTACGCCCATCGAATATCTGCTTCGAAAGCTGGGCGAGGGTGCCTTTATGCAAACATGTAGTTGGCTAGTAAGTCGTGAGCTATGTGAGGCGGCCGGCCCTTGGGATACGCGTCTCCTTAGTGATGATGACGGCGAGTATTTTTGTCGGGTCGCTCTGGCCAGTGAAGGCGTCCGGTTTGTCCCCACCGCGAAGTCATTCTACCGCGAAACTCCGTCGACTCGTCTGAGCTATATCGGTGCGTCAGACAAGAAGAAAGATGCTCTTTTTCTCTCGATGCAACTGCATTTGAGATACATCCGCTCGCTGGAGGAAAGTGACCGCGTTCGCGCTGCCTGTCTCGCTTATTTGCAGACCTGGCTGATAAACTTCTATCCGGAAAGGTCGGATCTTGTGAGTGAGGTTCAGGGCATTGCGCGAGAACTCGGCGGTAGTCTGGCTTCGCCGCGGCTTCGCTGGAAGTATGCCTGGATTAAACCGCTCTTTGGTTGGCAAGCCGCAAAGGCCGCGCAGATGGGTTTGCCGGAGTTCAAGGCTTCCTTGACAAGATTCGTCCTAACACTAAAACGATGAGCGGTTCCACACAGCGAGCATGACCAGGGCGATCTTGGGAAAAGCGGTTGACGTATATTTGCGCCTTAGCCGGCAAATTTGGCAGCGGCTTCCTAGCGGTGCAAAGAATAGCGGAGCAGGCCGCGCCTTTGGACGGCATCTCCATACGTTAGTTTGCCAGAACTCGAAACGAAGCCAGAGTTTTGGAACCTTTTTCATGCGGAACAGACCGGAGATGCAGCTTATGTGCCGACTGGTGGAGCAGCGCGGACCCGGGGCAAAGGTAGCGATTTCGGTGCTGGGCTGTAGCAAGGGTGCGGAGGTCTACTCTATCCTGTGGAGCATCCGGAGCGCTCGCCCGGATTTGAGAGTTGTGGTGGAGGCCATAGACATTTCTCAGGAGATAATCGACTTTGCCGAGGAAGGAAGCTATTCTTTGCAAAATCATCCGGGTGCCGGAAACCCTAGCGGCTCGGAACTAAACGATGAGAGTAGCCTGGTGTGGTCCACGTTCAGAGACCAAGGCATGAGTGAGAGCGAATCCATTTTCCAGCGTCTCAACGAGACCGAAATGGACGGGATGTTCGATCTGAGCCGTGATCGGGCGACAATTAAATCGTGGCTAAAGGAAGGCATCACGTGGCGTGTAGGAGATGCGAGCGCTCCCCAATTGATCGACGATTTGGGTCCCCAGGATATCGTGGTGGCGAATCGATTTCTCTGTCATATGGAGCCCGCTGCGGCAGAAAGTTGTCTACGTAATGTGGCTTGCCTTGTTAAGCCCGGGGGCTATATCTTCGTATCAGGTGTCGATCTGAACATTCGCATAAAAGTTGCCAAGGAGCTGGGTTGGGAGCCGGCTTTGGACTTCATTAGAGAGATCCATGAGGGCGATTCTTCTCTGGCAAAGGGTTGGCCGTTTCAATGGTGGGGCCTGGAACCATTCTGCAAAGACCGTCCTGATTGGAGACTTCGATACGCTTCTGTTTTCAGGGTAAAAAGGGCCGCCGTTCCGAGTCCTGATCGCCCTGGAAAGCGAATGGTTGGAGCGTCGAACTAACCTGTTCATGTCAGCCGGATTCATTTTCCTCAAGAAAATAGCTGGGAAC
>DASUWQ010000109.1:0-13294 GCA_036378375.1 Chthoniobacterales bacterium | reverse complement strand
ACCATCCTATCTCTTCAGCAGAATGATCGATGATCCGGTGAAGCAGGCGCTTCGCCTGGATGCCGCCTGTCTGTGCCTAAATTTGTTTCTGTTGCCGGACCAACCGGAAGTGCATGCGGAATGTATCGAGAACATTTGTCTGCTTAAGCCGGTAGCCGACGAATTCGGGATGCCGCTGATGATTGAACCGCTGGTCATGCAGGACAACCAGAAAGCGGGCGGTTACATGGTCGACGGGAATATCGAGAAGATCATGGGACTGGTGCGGCAAGCAGTTGAGCTCGGCGCCGACATCATTAAGGCTGATCCTTGCACAGATATCACGGAGTATCACCGGGTGGTTGAGGTCGCCGGCGCGGTCCCCATCTTGGTTCGCGGCGGTGGCAAGGCGTCCGACACGGAAATCATCGAGCGAACGGTTGAGCTGATGCGGCAAGGGACCAAAGGGATCGTTTACGGCCGCAACGTCATCCAACATGAGAAGCCGGCAGCCATGACCCGGGCACTCATGAGTATCGTTCACGATGCGGCTGATACTAAAAAAGCGTTGGGAATACTTAGCGAGAACTAACCCGATGAGCACGGAAATCCGTTTCGGAGTCATCGGTCTCGGGTTGATGGGGCGCGAGTTCGCCAGCGCGGCAGCCCGTTGGATTCATCTCAGTAATCTGGATGTGCGGCCAGTATTGGTGGCAGCCTGTGACACCAACGAAAAGGCTTTTGATTGGTTTCGCGCCAGCGTCCCCACGCTCCAGTTTACTACAACTGACTATCACGAATTACTCACTCGGCCTGAAATAGATGCCGTCTATTGCGCCGTCCCGCACAATCTTCACGCCCAGGTTTACTGCGATATCATTCAGGCCGGCAAACATTTGCTCGGCGAGAAACCATTCGGCATCGATCTTGCCGCCAACGACAAGATCAACGACACCATTGCTGCGCACCCAAAAGTCTTTGTCCGTTGTTCCTCCGAGCTGCCATTTTACCCCGGCGGGATTGCCATTATCCGATCCTTGCTGGAAGACGATTTCGGCGAGTTTGTCGAAGTCGAGAGCGGTTTACTGCACTCCTCAGATTTGAATCCGGAGAAAGCGATCAATTGGAAACGGATGATCGAATTTAACGGCGAATACGGATGCATGGGAGATCTCGGCATGCACGCGTTGCACGTGCCGTTAAGGTTCGGATGGTTCCCTCGTCGCGTTCAGGCTCAGCTCACCAAGATTGTAAAGGAACGACCTGACGGGAAAGGACGGATGGTGCCCTGTCTTACCTGGGACAACGCCACGATTTTCAGCGAGGTTGAAACGGCGGGCGGACACTGTTTCCCCATCACGCTGCACACCAAACGAATTGCTCCAGGAGAAACCAATACTTGGTTCTTAAAGGTTGTGGGGACGAAGAGATCGATGGCCTTCTCCACCAAATATCCGCGTACACTCCAAGTTATGGAATATCAACCTGGCGGAGTACAAGCGTGGCAGCACATCGATCTTGGCTATCAGAGCGCGTATCCGACAATCACCGGGGCCATTTTTGAGTTTGGTTTTACGGATACCATTCTGCAGATGTGGGCCGCATTTTGTGATGAACTCGTGCACGGACGAAGCGGCATGCAGCAGCCGTTCTATTGCGTCACCCCGGAAGAAGCACACCAAAGCCATCTAATATTTACGGAGGCATTGCGCTCGCATGCAGAACCGCAAATGCACGCGAATGTACGCAAATAAAACTTTAATCGCAGAATAGTGGCCAGAGTGGACAAATTTGAAAGAGGCTATCGTTATACGGGCCGAGTCTACTCTGTCCACTAGGTCCACTCCGTCTACTATGCAATTGAAGTTTCTTGCCCGCGTACATTCGTAGTTTAGTCCGGCGTCTCATCATGGAAAATCCGAACGTTCTTCGCTTCACTGGATTCGCCGATATCTACGACCAGTACCGGCCAAAGCCGCCGGAGATCATTGCGGACCTTTTACTGCAGTTGGCTGGGCTGGATCGCGCCGATCATGTTGTTGATCTCGGGTGCGGGACCGGTCTTTCAACTTTGATTTGGATCGATCGGACGAATTTATTTACTGGGGTCGAACCTTCGCCTGATTTGCGGGCAGTGGCAGCACAACGGCCGGAATGGGTACGTTCAGCCACCCGTGCTCAGTTCGTGGGCGCGGAAGCTCATCAAACTGGTCTGGCGGAGCAGAGCATCGATATCGTTACCGCTTCGCAATCATTTCATTGGATGGATCCAGTACCTACTTTGGCCGAAATCGCCCGGATCCTGCGTCCCGGCGGAGTCTTTACCGCCTACGACTGTGATTGGCCTCCAATATGTGATCCGGTTGCCGACGCCGCTTTTGCCGAGTGTCATCAGCATGCGGACGAATTGTTGGCGCAAAGCGGGATCAGCAAAGCTGAAAAGTGGCCCAAGAATCAGCATCTGGAACAGATCAAAAAGAGCGGCCATTTTCGTTACACTCGAGACTTAGCCTGCCTGAATACCGATTCCGGTGACAGCGACCGCTTTGTCGGTTTGGTGAGGAGTCAGGGTAGCATGGCAGACTTGCTAAAACACGGGTATACCGAAGCCGAGGTAGGCCTAGATCGTCTGCGGGAAACAGTTCAACTACGCTTCGGCGACCGGACCATGCGATGGTTCTGGTGTTACCGCATCCGAGTGGGGATTAAATAAGACGTGATTAGTGATTGGTGATTGGTCTGGCGATGCCCATTTAGTTCACGGGTTCCGGAATCGCCCTTTCGCCCATTCGAGATCCTTGCCACCTTTAATCACCAATCATCAATCACGAATCACTGGCGCGCCGTAATAGCGCGACGCACTGCGGCCAACGGCGCACTGTCATCAAAAACTATATGGCCGTTCTGTTGCTTAACGCCGAGCTTCTTCCAGAGGCCATCGAGATCGACGGTAACCGGCGTTGCTTTCATTTGCTCGTAAAGGTCGTGCAAGACTGGAACGCCAGTCGCTTTATCCCCAATGGCAATAGCGCGTTGGAGAGGCCATTCGGACTGGATGTTACCTTCCGCTAATACCGCACGCAAAGCGTCTTCTAACCCTTTCTGGTTATGGGTCCGCTCGCGAATCTGTACATCGGCCAATAGACAGAAGATGGCTCCCGCCCAATAAGTACGCCCCCAGGTATGAGTATAGTCTAAACCGCGATCTCCCGCAGCAGGTTGACCTTGGGGCATATCCCGAACCATATCGCCCCAGATTTTCTCCGGAGTGAGTTCACCGATCCGAGTCCGGGCAACGGGCTCAATATATACCGCCTGCCCTTCCTCGATCCAATGATGCTGGTCTTCTTGGCTGGGAAAAGCCAAATGCACCATCTCATGGGTCGTTACCCAATCTTCAGCAAAATCAGCAGGGGTGCTCTCTTTACCGACACTAATTCTAATACGAGCTCCGTCCCAACCTGAAGCGTGGCCACCGCTCACTCCTCTTCCGAAATGGGGAGAGACATCGATCCGCACCTCCGACACCGGATACCGCCGATAATAATTAACGATCGCTTTGGCAGAGAGTTTGACCCGATCAAGAACCATCTGGCGTAAACCGTCGGACACCGGCGAGCCGAACACGACATCGATCTCGGAGCCGGCAATCTGAAGCTTGGTCTCTTGAGCAGAAGCAGTGATGGAGAGCGATAGCAGTGCGGACGAGATCATGGGCAGCAGACGCGAGGGTAGGTGGCGCATGGGATGTGAAAGGTGAAAGGTGAAAGGTGAAGGGCAACAGATGAGAGATCGGCTTGGGGTTAAAATATTCCCCGTACCTATCCCAGAAAGTCTCGCTGACTGGTGACTCAGCCACCTTTCACTTTTCACTTTTCGCCTCGCCCCACCTCCCGGTACGCCGAAAACCTCCCCGAGACTAACCATTAGTTCACCACATTCACCGCCGGCTTCCCGGTCAGAAACTCCGCAATCGTACGAACCGCGCTGGTCCGAAGCTGTTGGCTTGCTTCCTCGGAGTACCAGGCCACGTGAGGACTTAAAACGACATTAGGCAGGTCAAGATACTCGCTGGGAACGGTGGGCTCATGTTCGAAGACATCTAACCCTGCTCCAGACAGCTTCCGCTCGCGCAAACCCGCTGCGAGCGCCGCACTATCGATAAGTCCGCCTCGGCTGACATTAACAAGGATGGGCTGACGCCGCATCCAGCTGATGGTTTCCTGATTGATCAAGTGATGCGTCCGTTCGCTGAGCGGCAGGTGCAGGCTGATTAGATCAGCGCTTTCCAACAGCGGCCGCAGATCTTGAGGAACCGCTCCACGCTTCCCGATCTGATCAGGCGACAGGCCGGGATCGTAAGCGGCGACTTCAGCTACAAATGGTTTGATTCTCGAAGCAAAGTGGGCGCCGATCCGTCCGATCCCGATAACCCCGACCTTTTGTTTACTGAGGCGGCGAATGGGCCAATCCGTTTGGTACCCCCACCCTTTCTGTCTGACCTTGTGATCGTAGGGTAGGATGTGGCGATGCACCGCAAAGAGAAGCGCGACGGCATGGTTAGCGACTTCTTCCACACCGTAATCCGGGACGTTGCAGACGACAATCCCGCGCTCCCGGCAGGCAGCCCCGTCGACCATGTCGAAACCGACCCCAAGCCGAACCACAATCTTGCAGCGTTTCAGAGAGCTCACTGTCTGCCGCGTGATTGGCGCGGTATCGGTCAGAATCGCATCGATCTGGTCGCCTACCGAAGCAATGTCGGCATCGCTATTGACTTTATATCGGACCAGCTCGATTCCGGTTCCTTTGAGCACGTTTTCCTCCAGATCGAGTTCCGGATAAGTGGGATTTAGATAGAAAAGCTTCATCGCAGTTTATTAAATCGTCTGATAAGTTGGATGAGGTTGCTCAACTTATGTCTCTGCGGGAATACGCAAGAAAACGGAATTTCGAGCAAACATCGGAACCTACTAACCGCTCGCGAGTCCGAAAATCCAAAAAACCTCGGTTTGTGATCCAGAAGCACGCCGCTACCCGCCTGCATTATGATTTCAGATTGGAGATGGCTGGGACCCTGAAGTCATGGGCGGTACCGAGAGGAATTCCGCTCAAAAAAGGAGAAAAACGGCTTGCAGTCCACGTGGAAGACCATCCCCTAGCCTATGCTGACTTCGAAGGAACGATCCCGAAAGGCCAATATGGCGGCGGCACGGTGATGATCTGGGATTACGGCACCTACGAACTTTCAGAACGCTACCCCAAGAAAACCCTTGAAAGCGGTCAACTCCATTTCGTGCTGCACGGGCAAAAGCTCGAAGGGGAATGGGGCTTGGTACGACTGAAATCATCGGAAAAGGACGAATGGCTACTGATCAAGGCCGGGGCTGACGCAGAGCCTATCTCCGAAGAACTCGATGACACATCGGCGGTTTCGCAACACAGCATGGCCGAGATCGCGCAGACCGATGCAACCTGGGAGTCACGCCCGGCCAAGAGTAAAAAACGGCGCCGGCTAAGTCCTGGACCGGTAGAGGTGCCCAAGTTTGTGGAGCCAATGCTAGCAAAGCCGGTGACGACGCCGCCGGCAGGCAATTGGTCCTACGAGCTAAAGTTTGACGGTTACCGAGCCATTGCGTTGAAAGGCGGAGATGAGGTTCGTCTGCTATCCCGCAACGAGAAAGACTTAGGGAAAAAGTTTTCCGCCGTGACGCGGGCCGCCGCAGAACTGGATTGCCGGGATGCCATTATCGATGGTGAGATCGTGGCCCTGGATGAAAACGGACGCCCTTCGTTCCAACTTTTGCAAGCTTATGAAAAAGGCGAGGAAAGGCCGCCCCTCTTTTACTACGCATACGATTTATTACAACTTGATGGAGAGGACTTGCGGAATCGTCCACTTACGGAACGAAAAGCGGTTTTGCAGGAGCTCTTGGAGAATGCTCCAGAAACCCTGCGCTACTCAATGCCTTTTGATGCCAAATTAGAGGATTTGCTCGAGCAAGCCAGGTCGTTCGGATTGGAGGGACTGATCGGCAAACAAGCGGATTCACGCTACGAGAGCGGCCGAAGAACCGGCGCCTGGATAAAGCTTAAGTTAGTATCAAGCCAGGAATTCGTGATCGGCGGATACACGCCACCGGCAGGTGGGCGTAAGTATTTTGGGGCGATTATCGTTGGCTATTACGCGGACAACTCTCTCCATTTCGCTGCCAAAGTCGGTAGCGGATTTTCCGAGAAAACGCTCAAAGAGCTCTATCATCAGTTCGAATCACTGGCTCGCGAAGATTGCCCATTCGTTGATTTGCCGGAGAAACGTAACGGCCGTTGGGGGCAAGCGATCACCCCGGCTGAGATGCGCCGTTGTCGTTGGATCGACCCAGCGCTGGTTTGCCAGGTCCAGTTCACGGAATGGACCCAGGACGGCAAGCTGAGACAACCTGTTTTCCAGGGCCTGCGAGAAGATAAAGAACCCCAGGATGTCGTGCGCGAATAATAAGTGTCCTGTCCCACGAATAACATGGCAAAAAAAACCACAGTTGAGGTCGATGGACGCAGGTTATCGCTCACCAACCTGGATAAGATTTTCTATGCAAAAGCCGGATTCAGCAAGGCAGACTTGATCCATTATTACGTTCAGATTGCGCCCTATTTGCTGCCCCATTTGCATGATCGCGCGATTACGATGAAGCGCTATCCCGATGGTGTGGACGGCGAATACTTTTACGAAAAAGAGGCGCCCTCCCATCGGCCCGACTGGGTACAAACAACGAAGGTGGCGAAGGGCTCAGGCGCTTCTATCAACTACTGCATGATTAACGATTTGCCGTCCTTAGTTTGGATAGCAAACCTGGCGGATCTAGAGCTACACACTTTTCTGCACCGAGCGCCGGATGATGATCGCCCCACCATGATGGCGTTCGATTTAGATCCGGGTCCGCCGGCGGACATTGTGCTCTGTTGCGAAGTCGGCCTGTATTTAAAAGCGATCTTCGATGAGCTCGGCCTGCAATGCTTCGCCAAGACCTCCGGGTCGAAAGGATTGCAGGTCTATGTCCCGCTAAACACTTCGACGGCGTACGAGAAAACTAAGACTTTTTCCCGCACTTTGGCCGAGCGATTGGAGGAAGAGCACCCCGACAAAGTTGTCTCCAATATGAAGAAAAGCGCTCGCGGAGGAAAAGTGTTTATCGATTGGAGCCAGAACGACGACCATAAGACAACGGTCTCCGTTTACTCTTTGCGAGCCAGGGAACAGCCGACGGTATCGACGCCAGTGTTTTGGGAAGAAGTCGCCCAATCGACCAAAACCAAGCGCCCGCTCAGTTTCAGCTCCGATGAAGTGATCGCCCGAGCGGAGAAACATGGAGATATCTTTGCGCCCGTGCTGTCGCTGAAGCAAAAACTGCCGGCGGTGAGGAAAGTGAAAGGTGAAACGTGAAAAGTGTGGCAGCACCCGAAGCGGAGGGGCGTTGCATTCCGCGTTCGCAACTCGCTCGTGCGTCGACGCCTGGAACCGTTGTAGCTAACACGTTCTGAAAGACGCGACGCCCCTGGGGCCACGGGGTGTTTTGACAATGGCGGAGTTTAAAGACCCGGGCTAGCGGGCATTCGTTCCGTGTCCGATTGGATTCCGAGAGTCAGGTACTGGTCTCGCAACAACGCAGGATGTTGAACACACGCAGCGCCACGGGCGCCGCGTCTTTCCGAACGTTAGACCTGCAGACGTTTTGCAGGCGTCGAGATCCGTGCGAGCAGCAACAACGGAATGCGACGCCCCTCCGATCGGGGCGGGACTGACGTCTTTCACTTTTCACCTTTCACCTTTCACTTTTCACCTTTACCTATTCCTCGTATGACCACAGAGGCTTTTACCCTGAAGAATGCGCAGGGCGCAGAAGTGCAGATCACGAACTACGGCGCCCGGGTGATGTCAATCAAAGTACCAGATCGGGATGGCAGGCTCGGGGATGTCGTTCTTGGGTTCGATTCTTTAGCCAGTTACCAAGGCCCGAATCCTTATTTCGGCGGGATCGTCGGGCGATACGCTAACCGAATTGCGAGAGGCAAGTTCACCCTTGGCGAGAGCACCTATCAGCTGGCTACAAACGACCGGCGCAATCATCTCCATGGTGGTGTGAAAGGATTCGATAACGTCGTTTGGGCAGCCCGCCTCACCTCCCCTACCCAATTAGATTTAACCTACGAAAGCCCGGATGGAGACGAGGGGTATCCCGGTACCTTAATCACGAAGACGACTTACTCGCTAACGGAGGATAACGGTCTGGCAATCGACCTGCGAGCGACGACCGACAAACCCACCGTGGTCAATCTGGCTAACCACAGCTACTTCAATCTTACCGGTGACGGTACGAAAAGCATTCTCGATCACGAAATCCAAATCCACGCGGATCGCTTCACTCCCACCGACGCCGAGTCGATTCCCACGGGAGAATTAGCATCCGTCGCCGGAACACCATTTGATTTCCGCACTCTGACTCCGATTGGCGCCAGGATCGCAGAGAAAGATCAACAGCTGGTATACGGCTTTGGATACGACCATAACTGGGTTCTAAATAAGACTAATCCAACTGAGCTGTTTCTCGCGGCGAAAGTGGTCGACCCCTTATCTGGTCGGCAGCTAGAAGTCCTCACTGCCGAGCCCGGCCTACAGTTTTATTCCGGCAACCTACTGGATGCATCCGCCACCGGAAAAGGGGGTGTTCGCTATGCCAAGTATGCCGGTATGTGTTTGGAAACTCAGCACTTCCCGGATTCACCTAACCAACCCTCTTTTCCTTCCACCGAACTCAAGCCCGGCCAGGAATATCAGCATCGGGTCATCTACCGCTTCTCCGTGACAAAATCGTAACGATCGAGAAGGGGTTATAAGTTTTAGGTTATAAGTTGTAGATTTTAAGTTCCGCATGTGTTCGTACAAACTCAAGGGGTGCATTGAAAAACTTAAAACCTAGAACTTATAACTTAAAACCAATAACTCTCATACCCAGGTTGGCCGTGCTAGTCATTGGTGCCTCCCTGTGCGTGTTGTCTTCAGTACCGGCGTTCGCGCGTAACATAATTATCTTTGTCGCCGATGGACTCCGAAACGGTTCGGTTAATCCGGTGGATGCGCCCACGATGTATGCGTTGCGCCAAGAGGGAACCTATTTCTCGAACAGCCATGCCGTCTTCCCCACATTCACGACCCCGAACGCGTCCGCAATCGCGACGGGACACTACTTGGGCGATACCGGTGATTTCAGCAACACGCTCTATCCAGGTTTTCCTATCCCCTCGGTAAACGGCGTGCAGGTTCCGTATACCGAGACCCCGTTTATTGAGAACGACGCCGTCTTGGGTTGCATCGATGACCACTTCGGAGGCAACTATTTGGATGAAGAAACCCTGTTGCAGTACGCGCGCGAGCACGGGTTTCTGGCTGCTGCCATCGGAAAGCTGGGACCGACGCTGATTCAAGACGCCTCAGCTGGGGCTCCTAAGGACGGAGCCGTGCCCACGCCCGATACTGTTATTATCGACGACAGTACCGGTAAACCGGGCGGCATTCCGCTCGACCCTAGAATACTTAGCGCCCTGGCGAAGGCTGGTCTTGGTGGCATTGCTCCCGACCGATCTAACGGTCAACCAAAAACCCAACTGAATAACGGGAATGCCGGTAACAGTACGCAGGCCGGGAACCTAGCGCCTAACTTCGTTCAACAGCAATACTTCGTTGATTGCTTGACCGACGCGGTGCTGCCTACCTTTGCTCAAGAAGGCAAACCGTTTGTTGTGGTTTACTGGTCCCGGGACCCGGACGGCACCCAGCATAATCAAGGCGATAGTCTGAATCAGCTTCAACCCGGAATTAACGGCTCTACTTCGAAAAAAGCTGTAAAGAATGCAGACAACAATCTTCGACAGATGCTCGAGTATTTGAAGATCGCAAAGTTAGATCACGACACCGACATTTTCGTTACGTCGGACCACGGCTTTTCCACCATCTCTAAGCACAAGCTCGATCCCACCGGCAACACGGTTACAACCAGTCTCGCCGGCCAAAGGACTTATCCGGGCGTCCCGAAAGGTAATCTTCCGCCAGGATTTGTCGCCATCGATATCTCGCACGTTCTCGAACTCCCATTGTATGATCCGGACAAAACAATCTATCGGCATGGCCAGCTCTCTTATTTAAAGGTCGTCGGCACCGGACCCGAAACGCCAGCTGAGGGTGAAGAAGAGCGGCCAATCTCGGGCGACGGCCTCATGGGCGGATCCGGAACGGTTGACGACCCATCCGACGCAAAGGTGATGGTTGCAGCTAATGGGGGTTCGGATCTTGTTTATCTTCCAGATCACGATGCGCAGACGTTGAAGCAGATTGTCGACTTCTTGACCACCCAAGATTATGTCAGCGGATTATTCGTGAACTCACGCTATCAGGATATGCCAGGCGCTTTGACCCTCAAAGATATCAACCTGGAAGGCGCCACGCGAGTTCCGACCCCGGATCTTGTGATCAATTTCCGAAGCTTCGCCGCCGATCCCTCAGAACCGATCATGACTGCAGTCACTGTCTGCGATACGATTTTGCAGGAGGGCCAGGGGATGCACGGCAGTTTCAATCGAGCGGACACGTTTAACAATATGCTCGCGATTGGTCCGGACTTTAAAAGACAGTTCGAAGACAAGGCTCCGGTAGGAAATACCGATGTCGCTTTAACCATCGCCTCAATCTTGAAGCTGGAGCTCCCCCGAAAAGGCGAGCTTGTCGGCCGAGTCTTAAATGAGGCCTTGGCCGGCGGTCCAGACACAGTCCAATGGACATCCACAACGAAATCGTCGGAGTCGGCTAAGAATGGGAAACGAACGATCGTCCTCCTGCAAAAAGTAGGTGACACGTCTTACTTCGACGCCGCCGGTTTTCCGGGATGGAGTGTTGGGGTTGAGGAACAGGAACAAGGAAAGTGAAAGAGCTGCCCTAATGGGGCAATAATTTGGTGGGCGAGGCTCCCGAATAGCCTCGCGATTTTAACGAAGGACAAACTCAGTCGCCTTACCAAGTCGCCCTCAATAATCCGTGTCCTTCCCAGCCTTGATCGCGGTTTGCAGAGCATTTGCCAACTTCGGGTCTAGTTGTTTCAGGGTGGCCAAGTCTTTCTCCGCATCCGCCTTCCTACCCATCTCGACATAGAGTACTCCGCGGTATTCGTAGGCCTGAGCTAACTTTGGATTCAATTTGAGTGCCGTGTTGTAATGCTCTAACGAACTGGAGAAGTTCTCCGGGCTCTGTTTCCGGAGGCAGTACGCCAAATTGTTGTGTGCTTCCGCTATGTTCGGATTCGCTTTGAGCGCCTCTTCAAACTTTACCTGAGCAGACGCAAATTTTTTAGCGTTCATTAATGCCACTCCCTCTTTAAACGGCCTCTCCGCGTCGGCCGTTTTTTGTGGAACTTGCGGCACTTGTTGGGGTGCAGTCATTGTCTTACTGCCAGACGCAAATACAGCCGGAATCCCGGCTGTACAAAGGAACAAAATCGCAATCGGGAGCAAACGATTCATAACTAAAGCTCTATGCGTAAGTAGATTATACAAGCAGAATATAGTTTTTGAGATTTTCCCTGGCCGGAGTTCGCCGGTCCCTCTACCCATTAATGACTCTGCGATTCCTGATAAAATTCCCGCAAACGTCGGACATTAGTTTCTAGTATCCGACAGCCCCAGACACGCCACGCCCTACAACACTTCTTCCGACGCAAACGGACAGGGCATGCTGCCCCGCTCGATCTGCAGTGTCGCGTGGGTGATACCAAATTCGTTGGCGAGCGCTTGAGAAATCTTTTGAATTTCTTCGTCGCTACAATCGTGGTTGGGCATCACCAGATGAGCGGTGAGCGCGGGTTCCGTGGTGCTCAGTGGCCAGATATGAAGGTCATGGACCTCCGTGACCTCAGGCCACGACTCGAGGAAGATTTTCACTTTCTTTGGATCAATCGAAGTTGGTACCGCATCCAAAGAAAGATCAACCGATTCTCGGAGCAGCCCCCAAGTGCCCCAAAAGATAATGATGGATATGGCCAGGCTCAGGACCGGATCGATCCAAGACCACTGAGTAAATAAAATCACGAGTCCGCCCAGGACAACGCCGGCAGAGACGACCGTATCAGCGGCCATATGCAGGAAGGCGGCACGCACATTGAGATCTTCTTTCTGGCCGCTGGCGAACAGTACCGCCGTAACGCCGTTTACCGCAATCCCAACCAAAGCCACAATCACCACCGTCCATCCCGAAACCGGCTCTGGACGCCAAAATCGCTGGATCGCCTCCCAAGCGATGGCGCCGATGGCAAACAAGAGAAACAGCGCGTTGAAAAGAGCTGCCAGGATTGAAGACCGGCGCATCCCGTAGGTATGGCGAGAGCTGGGTGCGCGCCTCGACAGCGCGAATGCTCCCCAGGCCAGAGCCAGTCCCAGCACATCGCTCAGGTTATGACCGGCATCCGCTACCAAGGCCAACGAATTAACCGCGAACCCAAAAACCGCTTCGACTACGACAAACGCGAGGTTTAGGACGACCCCCACCATAAAGCGCCAGCCGAAGTCCGAGGGAGCGTGGTTGTGGCCGTGGGAATGCTCGTTGTGGGAATGATGGTCGTGAGCCATAGGTCAGCTAGTAATCAGTAACCAGTAAGTCAGTAATCAGTAATAAGGTAGGGCGAAGATCTCGGCGCGCTCTGGAAAGTGCCATTCCGATCGAGTATATCCCGCGCCGGATTTGAGCCGGATGTACGTGTCGAATGGATTGAAAAACTCTTGCGAAGGCGGTGCTTAAATTTACGGACATCTAGGGGAAAGCGTGTCCGTGCCGCGGCTCAAAACCGGCGCGACTTATCCAACGGGAAATTGTTGTCATAGCGCGCCGAGTTTTTCACCCTACCTGACACACTGATTACTTCTCTGATCAAGCAAGCTGCGTCTCGCCCTTCTCAAAGGTCGCTAGTACTCCCTCCGGTGTCTTGGCCGTTTCTAGCGCCTTGCGGAGATGATCCTCTCGGAACGCGCGCATCAAGACACCCACTAACCGCAAGTAGTCGGCGTCCATAGTCTCCGGGATACCGATCACCAGAACAAATCGAATACTGGCCGGACCCCGGCGGATCGGCTGAGCCAAGCGGCCGAATGCCATCACCATCGACGTGACGCTGTCAGTGCGGCCGTGCGGAATGGTTAGACCCAACCCGATGTTGACCTTACCGCTGCGTTCGCATTCACCTAAACAATGGGTAAAACCTGGCCAATCGATGATACGGTT
>DASUWQ010000108.1:0-6135 GCA_036378375.1 Chthoniobacterales bacterium | reverse complement strand
ACGGCGACCTCAGCGCCAAACGCCGTTGAGAACTAAGCCCGTTCTTATTTGCGCAATCCCGGGCTCTCAGCCAGGCCAAATCCTAGCGGCGCTTCCCGCCTGAAATCGCCGTTTCGCCGTTTCGCCTCTCCCCCCTCATTCCCCCGTCTGCTCCGCGAAATGTTCGAGCAAGACCTCCGCTTCGATCGTTAGGACTGCCCGCAACTCTTCGTCTGCGCCGGTCCGCTTTGAGGCTTCAACCCAATCCGTTACCCAGACTGGGTCCCATGTCGTACAGCTCGCGACTTTCGGGCTGTTAGCAGCAGCTCTACGATAGATCTCTGCAGCACCGGGATGTACCGGGGTTCGCCTAAACCAATAACGAGCATTATCGAAATCGCCCTCGATTCGGTGGACGATCCCATGAATATAGGTCCCGTCCGCATTCGAGGCTTCCTGTACCAATACGTGCGCGCGCTCCAGGTCGCCCGCCGTCAATAGCAATAAACTTCGCACAAACGGCACCACTTCTGGGTTATATCCCCCGAGTCGCTCAAGGTCAGCGTTCCTCAGAAACGATATCAGCTCCGGATCCGGCGCCGGGTCCGAAACGGAGACTCGTGGGAGCCGTAGAACGAACCCATGTGAACTGACAAATCCGAGTCCAGCCATAGGACTGAAAATCTCACGCAAAGACGCCAAGGCGCAAAGGCTAAGACAAGAAAGACTAAATTGCCGAAAAAGAACGCAAGGAACGCAAAGAAACCGCGGAAAGACTCAACCGCAGATGGACGCAGATTCACGCAGATTTGGTCCTGGGCTCCGAGCACCGTGCTGATCCATAAAAGCTCGTTTACTGCCAATAATGTGTCTCGCCCTGAGCGAGGCTAAAGGTATCATATGTGAGCTGTGGATCGTTCCGATCTGCGTACATCTGCGTCCATCTGCGGTTCTTGTTTTTTTGCGTTCTTTGCGATCTTTTGCGGCTATTCACTCTCAACTCTTGGCTTAAACTTTGCGCCTCGGCGTCTTTGCGTGAGATTTTTTCTTCTGGGTTTAGGGCCAGCCCTTGGTCCAAAAACTCTTTGCTAGCGCACAGGGTTTGCGTTATTGACTCAGTTCCTCTTGTTACCCGGCTGAAGTGGTGTATCAAGGTTCCCTTTTATGATTTCGACAATTTTGTTTTTGGCACAGCAGCAAGCAGGTCAAGCTCAGTCCGGAGGGCTCTGGTATATGCAGCTGTTACCTTTCGCGTTCATCTTCATCATTTTCTATTTCTTGCTGATCCGGCCACAGCAGAAGCGGCAAAAAGAGCATCAGCGACTCCTCTCAGATTTAAAGACGGGTGACAAAGTCATCACTACAAGCGGTATCCACGGACTGATCGCCAACGTCAAGGACACTACCTTCCTGGTGAAGATCGCGGACAACGTTAAAATTGAGGTGGACAAGAACGCTATCGCCTCTGTATCCAAGTCGGTCGATCAGCCTAAAGCAACCGCTCAGTAAGTCCCCCAATACAAGCCGCCAGCGATGAACCCGACGTGGACGTTTTTTTTCGGCCTATTCCTGCTCTGCATTTTCGCCGCCTATTTTCTCGTTGAGAAAGAGCAAACCAAACGTCTCCTCGGCACGACGCTCACGGTTCTGTTATGTGCCTTTTGCATTTATTCGTTCTACCCGCCTAGCGCCAAGATTCATTACGGCCTTGATTTGCAGGGCGGGACTTCATTCTTAATCCGATTGGTACCGCCTAAGGACGAAAACGGTAAGCCGCGCACCATCACACCGGATATGCAACAGCAGGCGGTCGAGGTGATTCGCCGGCGCGTCGACCAGTTCGGTGTCAGTGAGCCAATCATCACCAGCCAGGGCTCAGATCGTATTCTTGTTCAGATCCCGGGCCTGGACACGGCGAAGATCGACGAGGCTCGCGAGCAATTGCAGCGAGTCGCTAAGCTGGAGTTCCGGCTGGTTAACCCGCAAAGCAGCGCTTTACTGCCGCAAATCGAATCCGGACAGACTTTTACGCCGCCTGGTTATGAGATTCTTGAAGGCATCAAAGGCAAAACCGCAACCGGCAAGCCGGAGCAGTACCTGGTTAAGAAAAAGCCGGAGTTGACCGGCACCGAAATCACTCGCGCACAAGCCAGGTTTGAGCAGCGCGGCTACGAAGTGGATTTGAGTTTCAATTCCGAGGGTAGCAAAACCTTCGCGCGCGTTACTGGACAAAATATCGGTAACCAACTTGCCATTGTTCTGGACGGTCAAGTGCAATCAGCCCCAGTGATCCAGACCGAGATTTCCAATGGCTCGGCCTCGATTACGGGAAACTTCACTGCTCAAGAGGCGCAAGACTTGGCCAGCGCTTTGCAGAACCCGCTGCAAACGCCCGTGGTGATCGATGAGACTCGGAGCGTCTCGGCGACACTCGGTCAAGACTCGATCAGTCGAGGTCTGGCTTCCGGTTTGGCAGGTTTAGCCGCCACCCTGATCTTCGTTCTTATCTATTATCGGACCGCGGGCGCGGTGGCTCTGATCGGTTTAGCCGTCAACGGTATTTTGCTGTTCGGCGCCATGTCGCTTTTCGGTTTCGTTTTGACGCTACCCGGTATTGCCGGCGTCATCCTCACCATCGGGATGGCGATCGATGCCAACGTTTTGATCTACGAACGCTTGCGAGAAGAGCTTGGCTCGGGGAAGAGCATTAAAGCCTCCGTCGATACCGCTTATCGCAAAGCCTTCAGCGCCATCTTTGACGCTAACCTTACCACCTTGCTGAAAGTCGTTATTCTTTTTTGGCTCGGTTCAGGTCCGGTTAAGGGTTTCGCTATTACCCTCACCCTGGGTATTATCGCTTCGATGTTTTCGGCGCTTTTGGTTACCCGAAACATCTTCAGTTGGTTGATCCATTTCAATCTGATGAAGCGGATTTCAATGCTTCATCTGATCAGCTCGAAGCATTTTGACTTCTTGGGGAAATGGAAGATTTCCGTAATCGCGTCGATAATTTTGCTCGTCATCTCCGGCATCGCCTTCGGTGTCCGCGGGACGAATATGTTCAATTTGGACTTTACGGGCGGTGATTCTTTGGTTTTGCGCTCAGACAAACCGGTGGATGAAGCGAAAGTCCGTGGCCAACTCGATAAGATCGGTTTGGGCAGCGCCGTAATCCAACAAGAATCCAGCCAGCGTAACCAACAAACCGTACATTTGATCGCCATCCGCTCGCCCTATGGCACTGGTCAAAAAATCCTGACCGATTTAAAGGCATCACCTGAAACCAGTGGCTTAGTTGTCGAAAATTCTGAGACCGTGGGCCCGGTAATGGGCGCGCAGCTGGCCACGACCTCTCTTTTCGCGTTGGCCATCGCCTTCGTCGGGGTAATGGTCTATGTTGCCATCCGGTTCGAGTTTTCTTTCTCGGTAGGAACGATCGTGGCCATGTTTCACGATCTCATTATCACACTCGGAATTTTTGTTCTTACCGGTCGCCAATTCTCATTGGTTACCATCGGCGCGATTTTGACCGTAGCGGGTTACTCCATTAACGACAAAATCGTCGTGTTCGACCGGATCCGGGAAGGACTACATTCCGGCCGGCGTGGAACCATTCGTTCGCTAATGAATGATAGCATTAATGAAACGCTGAGCCGGACGGTATTAACCAGCGGTGTCACGTTGATTTGCATGCTCTCGCTCTGGATTTTCGGAGGCTCGGTCCTCGATGATTTCGCCTTCACCAACGTGATAGGCGTCATCATCGGCACCTATTCGTCGATTTTCATCGCGGCTCCGATCGTCCTCTGGTGGACAAATCTCAGGAAAGGGAATCTACGGCATGAGGTCGTCCGGCCCCGAGCGCAGGCCGCCAAGGCGTCGGGTTAGTTCGAGGTTCAACGTTCAAGGTTCAACGTTCCGAGTTGGAACGCTTGCGCGACAACAACCTCGAACCTAAAACCTAAAACCTCGAACCTGGAACTCTTTCATGGATGTAGGGCAAGCCACCACGGGATCATCCCCTTGTAATCAAAACGCGAGGTCTAATGCGACCGGAGCAGCACCATCCGCCAGCCTAATCTTCTTATTAGCGGCAACCTCTGGTCTGGTGGTTGCGAATCTTTACTACAACCAGCCCATATTGAACGCCATCGCAGCGACCTTTAAGGTTGGGCCAGCTGCGGTCGCCTGGGTCGCAACCGCCACTCAACTCGGGTACGCTGCATCTCTTTTATTCATTGTCCCGCTCGGCGATGGGATCGATCGCAAATCGTTAATCATCGCATCCACGCTGGCTTCCTGCGCCATCCTGATAGTGGTTCCGCTTTCGCCGAACCTTCCAATCATGCTGGGCGCCAGCTTTGCCCTTGGGTTCGCTTCGGTTGCACCCCAGCTCGCGATCCCCTACGCCGCCAGATTGGTTGCGGGAGCGGGCCGCGGCAAGGTTGTCGGCACCGTGATGAGCGGGTTACTGATCGGTGTCCTTCTTTCCCGGACGACGAGCGGCTTCATCGGGACAAGACTTTCTTGGCAGGTCGTCTACTGGGCGGGGGCTATCGTCATGCTGATTCTGGCCGCGATCCTTTGGCTCGCTCTTCCACCCCAGCCGGCCCATGCCACCCAATCTTATGGGCGCCTACTGGCCTCTCTGCCGCAACTCCTTCGAACCGAGCCCATCATTCGCCGCCATAGCATTCTTGGTGCTCTCGGCTTCGCCACTTTCAGCGCCTTTTGGACAACGCTCTCATTTTATCTTCAGTCGCGGCCGCAACATTACGGTTCGGATGTTACTGGAATGTTTGGCTTACTGGCGATTACCGGCGCCTTGGTAGGACCTCTCGCCGGCCACCTCGGCGAAAAATGGACGCCGCGACAGATCAACGGCTTGTTCTTCGCCCTCATCATCCTCGCGTTTGTCTCTATGCTTTTCAGCGAGCAAAACACCTTACTGCTAGTCGGCGTGGGCGTCTTGCTACTCGATGCGGGAGCGCAAGGAAATCAAATCGCGAACCAAGCCAGAATCTACAGCTTAGATCCCGCTCTTCACGGCCGGATCAATTCCGTTTACATGGTGATCTATTTCTTGGGCGGCTCGATCGGCTCCTTCATAGGCTCCCAAGCCTGGGCTCTGGCCGGCTGGCCAGGAGTTTGCGTGAGCGGAATCCTTTTCTCAATCGCCGCTTTGGCTTTCCTCTGGATTTAGTACCACGGATTCAGGACCTTGATGCCGCACTCTTCGAAATCTGTCACGTTGTGCGTAGCGAGTTCGGCTCCAACTGTTTGAACGATGGCAGCGATCTGCGCATCGAGTTGGCTGATCGGCTTTGCCTGAGTTTGGCGGAGCGCCGCAATCTTCGCAAAAACGTATGCTGCATCGCTATTAAATGGGTAGATTCTGCCTCGAAAGTCCTCCGAAAACATCGTCTGCGCAGCGGTGAATAGCGCATGTTTTCGTCTGCCCTTCGGTAAGAGCTCAATACCGTAGAGGACCTCCGCCTGCGTAATTGTAGTAATACCGAGACGAGAACGTGGTCGCTCTTCTATCCAAGCGACCACTTGGGCGCTAGGCTCCCTGCGCATGAGCTCGCAGACAACGTTCGTATCCAGCAAAATCATTCAGGAAACATTGGCGGTTTCCGTATCTTCTCTCGCTTTGGAATTCTCAATTCCACACCGTGAAAGGTCGCAAAACGTTTTCTGATCGATTCTGCGAGCCCCCTTTCTTCGGATTCAACAACGCTCAGCGAGGCACGCAAGATCTCGCGTGCTTCTTCTTCCATCGACCGCCCATTTTGAGCCGCTTGCACCCGAAGTCTGGCCTTAATTTTCTCATCGAGCCTACGAATGGTTAGCGTCGGCATACAGCAATGCTAGCAGTGCATACATTGAATGCAAACGCCGCGGTGAAGAGGAGAAAACCTGCCCGCTACACGGCGAAGACAATCAGTACCGAGAAAGGTTAAGACCATCCGAAAACTGATCTTGCCTCTAAATCTCTATTAATTCCATGGACATTTAGAGTTTTATCCTTTAAAACGGTTGTCGGTATGACCACAGACGAGGTTCTTGATGCCTTGGGCCGTTACACCAAAGACTCCAAGAAGAGCCATCGCGAAACGGCCACTGAACTCGGAATCAGAGAGACTGTCCTAGGGG
>DASUWQ010000107.1:0-5588 GCA_036378375.1 Chthoniobacterales bacterium | reverse complement strand
GACTCTAGCGATTACGGCAATTAACCCTTGGAACCCGATTGCGATCAGTTTCAGGTCCGTGCCAGGGACTTCTCGGCCGCCGCGTCCCGTCGCATAATCGGAACCAAACAGAAGAAAAATCTCACGCAAAGACGCAAAGGCGCAAAGGGAGGAGAAAACCAATGGCAAACCCGCTTTTACGCTATCGAAAACCGATTTCCCCCTAGATCTCTTCTCGCGTCTGTTACCTCCTGTTTAAGATCAGTCTTTGTGGCCTTTGTGATCTTCTGTGAAAATTTGTTTTTTGTTTTCTCTTCCCTTTGCGCCTTTGCGTCTTTGCGTGAGATTTTTCTGTTTCTTCCGGCTCGTATTTGCGGACTAACGCGTCCGAAGATCCGGCGTCCTGCCGTCGCTGGGGTCCGCAAAATCGGTATTCGGAAGCAGCGGGTACCACTGGGGACGGCCGGGATCTCGATCGTAGGGGTACCCGCCTAGCGTGCGATATCGCTCCGCGTAACTCTCGAGCTTTTCACGGTCTAGCGTGATTCCGAGGCCGGGGCCATCGGGAACCGGGATGCAGCCATTCACATAACCCATTTTGCCGCCCTCGATAACGTCATCAAGAAGGTGATGGTAATGCGCGTCGGCGGCAAAAACGAGATTAGGTAAAACCGCCCCGAGATGAAGCATGCTGGCAAGTTGAATGCCGAGCTCGCCAGAAGAATGCACGGCGATGCTCAAACCAAACGCTTCACAGATCTGCGCAGCTCGGATACAAGCTCGGATACCGCCCCAAAAGGTTGTGTCGAGGAGGATCACATCGACGGCGGGATCACGCACGTTGGTCGCAAGCTGTTCGAAGTCGATAACGATCGTATTGGTCGCCAGCGGAGTGGACAGCTTTTCACGAAGACGCCGCATCCCGGAAAAACCCCAAGTTGGATCCTCGAAGTAGTCGTTGCGAAGCTCCGAGATCGCCTGACCAAAGCGCAAAGCCTGCTCGACGGAGAGGGAGCAGTTCGGATCGTAGCGCAGAGTGTCGTCTGGCAACTCCCCCGCCAACGCCAGGTAACATTCCAGTTCGTAGTCGGGATGAAAAACCCCAGCTTTGAGTTTGTGGGTTGTAAAACCATGCTTGGCCTTTAGTGCCTTCGCGTGCTCCACGAGTTGCTCAATGGTACGCACTTCACCATGGCCAGACTCCGGGTTGGGATAACGATAGAAGAGATAGCTGGCGAATTTTATCTCGTCGCGCACCCGTCCACCGAATAGCTGATATACCGGTACTCCGAGTTTCTTTCCGACAATGTCCAAGCACGCGAACTCGAGAGCGGCATGGAGTTGGGTCCGATTATTATACAGGGAAGCTGTCGGGTTACAGATTGCATACCGCATCCGGTTGAGGTCGAAGGGGTCGTGCCCAACCAAGTACGTTTTCAGACCCGCAAAAGCTAAAGCGGCACTTTCACCGCCACCGCCCATTTCGCCTAATCCGGTAATGCCTTCGTCGGTCTCAACCTCCACCACAGTTCGAACAAACCGCCCCCAATGAGCGCCATTGCTGTGACGCAAAGGGGCCTCAAGCGGAACTGTGACTGTGGTAGCTCGGATATCGGTTATCTTCATAAAGAAGCGGGGAAGATGGAGTGTTGGGGTAATGGAGTACTGCAGCAAGCACTTGGAGGGGAGCCGCTTTTCACCTTTTCAAACCCATCGCATGATCTGGGGAAAAAGCGTCGTGCTACTGTCGGTTTGTTCAGCAGGCGGCTCCCGAGAACGACCCAGAGCAGCGTTTTTGCTTTACACGTCCTTCGTTTCAGAGGTCGATCGAACGGCGCAGTCGTTATCGTACACCAAGAGACGTTCGCGGGAGCCGCCTGATTAACACGGGTGTAATCGGCAGACGCTGTATTGCAGGAATAATGGGCGTTCAATTCTGCACAGGCGAAAGCGGCTCCCCTCCAGCGCTTCACTCCATCACTCCATTCTCTGCACCCCCTTGTCACCGCAAACCTTTTGGTTAAGGTCCCCTGACTATGGGATCATACAAAGGTCGTACAAACGTTAAACACCGGAAACGCCGCGCGGCCAAGGCGGAGCGCATCAAAGCCGTTTCGGCCAGCAAAGAAACCGAGAAGAAGACTGCCTAGACAAAGCCAAAGCTAGCCAGCGATGCGCGTTTTGGTCACAGGGAGCTCTGGCCATCTTGGTGAAGCGCTAGTCCGCAGTTTGCAGCAATTGAACCATGAGGCCGTCGGTGTCGATTTAGCTGAGTCACCGTTCACAACTTGCGTTGGATCAATTACCGATCGCGTTTTGGTGCGCCGTTGTATGCAGGGCGCACAGGCGGTGTTTCATACGGCAACGCTGCACAAACCGCACGTGGCTACCCATGGCCGCCAAGCTTTCGTCGACACGAATATCACCGGAACCCTTACTTTATTGGAAGAAGCGGCGGAGGCCGGAGTGGAATCGTTCGTGTTCACCAGCACGACCAGCGTGTTTGGGGACGCGTTGATTCCGCCCATCGGAGCTCCGGCCGCCTGGGTAACGGAGGAGATCGTCCCCGTCCCAAAGAATATTTATGGCTTGACGAAGGCAGCCGCCGAAGATCTTTGCCACTTGTTTCACAGAAACCACAGGCTCACCTGCATTGTATTAAGGACCTCCCGATTTTTCCCGGAACCTGACGATAACAAAGCGGCGCGGGAAGCGTTCCCGGACGAAAATCTTAAAGTAAACGAATACCTGTTCCGGCGCGTTGATTTGGAAGACGTGGTTAGCGCGCACCTAGCAGCCATGGAACAAGCGCCCGATATCGGGTTCGGCCGCTACATCATCAGCGCTACGACCCCGTTCGCAAGTCGCGAGCTAGCGGAGCTACGCATGGATACCGCTGCGGTGGTCGAGCGCTACGTACCCGATTTCGTTGCCGAGTATGCTCGCCGCGGTTGGCGGATGCATCCAACCATTGACCGGGTTTACGTGAACCAGAAAGCTCGGGCCGACCTCGGTTGGAAGCCTAAGTACGATTTCAGATTCCTAGTTGAGCAATTGAAAGCGGGCAAAGATACGCGCAGCCCATTGGCTCGCCTGGTCGGATCAAAAGGATATCACGCAGAGGTATTCGCGGAGGGACCGTATCCGACAGAAGCAGCTAGGAGCTAGGAGGGGCGGCCGATATGCGGCGGTTCGGATGGGACCTATGCGACTTATGGGACTAATGGAATGTTCATACCCCAAAAAATATGCGAACCTTGTTCGAGGACGGCGTCGTGCGGTCAGCCCTCCTAGCCCCTAGATACTAGCTCCTAGCTCATTTTCTTGTCCCGAAGCCGCGCGCTTGTTCGTCGTATTTCTGAATATGAACACTGACTACGGCTTCTTGCAGTTGTCTAGGGCGCTGAAATCTCTGCGCGATTACCAAATCGAACTAGAAATGGGCGAAGAGCGGACCGCTATTTATCAGAAGCTCCCGCAGATCAATTATTCGCTGCTGAGGAGTCTACCCATCCACCAGCAGCGCTACCGAGAGCTTCGTTGGGAGCATTCTGGTCTGGGAATTGCGACCACCTGCCATTAACGATAACAAAGGGAAACAAATCATTTGAGCTCTCAGAGATCGACAACTTCTAGTCCCAAACCCCAGGACCCCACTCAGGATATGGCATCTGAATATTTGCTTTTGATCCGCAACACCGCATGGCAGAAGGACTTCTCAGCTGCCGAAATCGAAAAGGTCCTGTCGGAGTTCAGCGCTTGGGTGACTCGTCTAAAGGACGAAGGCACCATCAAAGTCGCGGTCCCTTTGGTGCACCAAGGGAAATTGTTTGAGGGCAAAGACGTAATAGTCGACGGTCCCTTTATTGAATCTAAAGAAGCGATCGCGGGTTTGATTATCTTCGAGGCGGAAAGCTTTGAGGCCGCAGTCGAGCTAGCCAACAGCGCTACATGCCTGAAATATGGCCAGAAGCTCGAACTAAGACCGATCGCCACGGAAGAGCCTGAACGGACTGCGCTCCGCAAATAGCGATAGGGACGAGCTCCTGCCTATCGTCCTCGATTAGACGGCTGGATATCACCGAGAGCGTCCGACTGTCTATAGGTTGACGCAGTGGTAGCTCGAAACCGCTGGGGCAGAGAGAGCACTGAATCGAGGACGAGGACGACGACGAGTACGAGGACGATAGTGGCAAGCTCATCCCTGCCGGGCAAAGTAGTATTTGAACTACGAGCTAAGCCTCGCCTTATTGCGGGGACATGGCAGAGGCATTCACCGATTCCCTTCCGATCCTGATGTACCATCGAATTGCGACCGACGGGCCGCCCGGCCTGAAGCAATGGCGGGTGTCGCCTGAGATTTTCGATACTCAGATGGGCGCCCTTCATCGCGCCGGATACCAAACGATCACGCTGATGGAGTGGGCCGACGCATTGATTGAGCAACGCTCAGTCCAGGGAAAACGCGTCTTACTGACTTTCGACGATGGATATAGCGACTTCCTAAGCGCAGCGATCCCGGCACTCCGGCGCTACGACTTCTCAGCGACCATGTTTTTAGTGGCGGAACGAATTGGCCAAACCGCGCTTTGGGATGCATCCTATGGCGACTGTGCGCCGCTATTGTCCTGGGAGGAAATCAAATCCCTCCAGACGATGGGAATCGAGTTCGGTGCGCATTCCTGTATCCACCAGAAGATGACCCAAATGGGGTCCGCGGAGTTAGCGGAGGACACAAGGAAAAGTCGGGCAATTCTCGAGGAAGGCCTTGGGGTTGCCGTTCCGACCCTGGCCTATCCTTACGGCGACCAAAACGAATCTGTTCGCCGGGTAGTCGAAGAAGCTGGTACAAAAGTCGCCGTAACTACCGAACCAGGTATCAGCGAGCTGGGCGACGATTTACTACGGCTGCCTCGTATCGAAATCACCGACGACCACACCCCTGAACGATTGATTTCCGCGCTTACACCCGCCCAGTAGAGTCCAGCGCAACGCCAACAAGACTTCAAACCGCAGATAAACGTAGATGAAAAACGGCAGACACGCCGATGCGAAAATCAATATTCGCGACGGTTTGTGTCGATCCGCAGTTTAATTCTACCGAAGGTGCAGACTATCTGCGTAAATCTGCGGTTGATCTTAATTCCCGGTCGCCTCACTCGGCTAGCGCTTTTGTTTTGCGAGAAGCTTGAGGTGCGTCGCCGGCTTCAGGGACACCAAATTTCCATTCGATCTCAACATTCTCCCCTTGCCTATCTTCGAGGACGATCGCTTCGCTTACCCCAACCGGTAACGGATTATTGCTCACTGAAACCGTCCAATACTTCGGGTCGGCATCGGGAACGCCGTCGACCATATCGACGAACGCACCGTAAAACGAATGGTATAGGACCCGGAACGAAAAGCTTCCCGGGTGCATCGATTGGGCGATCACCATTGCTTGTAAAACCGTAATCCCCGGATACCAGGGAATGCCGGTGACTTGTTTCGGCGGTTCAGATGACTCCTGAGAAATAAGGATACTGATCGTGTTGCGGTCCGACATCGTTTTTCCTCCTCATGCGACCGTATCAACGCGGAGCCGGAGAGTCTAGAAGGAGTTCAAGGAG
>DASUWQ010000106.1:0-2411 GCA_036378375.1 Chthoniobacterales bacterium | reverse complement strand
GGCGCGCTGCCGAACAGGACGTTCATTAACTCGGAGCGACCTGAACCTGCCATGCCGGCGATGCCCAGAATCTCGCCTCTCCGCAGAGTGAAGGAGATGTCCCGAGCGCCGTTGCCGGTCACGGCTCTGGCTTCGAATACGGCCTCGCCGATAGGCACCTTTTCGCGCTGATAGAAGGTGGAAGGATCCCGTCCAACCATGTCCCTGATCAAGGTCGTTTTGGTAAGTCCGGCGATCTCATGCTGGCTCACTTTGCGGCCATCTCGTAATACTGTGACTCGGTCTCCAATCTTAAATACCTCTTCCAGGTGATGAGAAATGTAGATGATGCCGAGGCCGCTATTCTTAACGGTCTCGATAATGTCGAGCAGGTTCTCTATCTCTACGGAAGAAAGCGAAGCCGTCGGCTCGTCGAGAATAATGGCTCTCCGCTTGAAAATGAGTCCTTTCGCGATCTCAACGATTTTCTGTCCGCTGCTGTTTAGGTCGTCCATCTTGGCATCCGGACTGAGGCCGCTCTTGAGGTATTTTAAAACTCCCAAGGTCTGCCGTCTCATCTCTGCTTTTTGCAGGAACCCTCTTTTTACGATCTCCGCGCCCGCGAAGATATTTTCCATAACACTGAGCGTATCGAACACCACGTGCTCTTGATAAATCGTCTGAATGCCCAGACTCATGGCCAAGTGCGGATTAAGCACTACGGGTTTTCCCTCAAACAAGATTTCACCGCCCTCGTCTGGTTGATAGGCTCCGGAGAGGATCTTAATCAGGGTCGATTTACCGGCGCCGTTCTCGCCGCATAAACAATGTACTTCGCCCTCGTTCAGATCGAACGAGATGTTCTGCAAAGCGACTACGCCGGGAAACGTTTTCGAGATGTTTCTAAGTCGAAGGATCTCGCTCATGGAATGGAAACGTTCACGGCTCCCCGTTGTCCGTTTGCCTTTCGCGGTTATCGGTAGGGACGAGCTCCTGCTCGTCTGTGCTCTTTGCGCTCGGAGCTCGACCCGTTCGAATTCGCGCAAACTCCGCGGACGAGCAGGAGCTCGTCCCTACCGATAACCAGGGCTTTGCCTGATTTTGACGCCGAGGGACAGCCGCCGGATTCTCGATCCGCTTGGTCATCATTTGTTCGTTGGGGGTGGAAGCGAACGCAGGTGCAGGTAGCTCCGGCACCGTGGCTGTCTGCAAACCTACTTCGATTAAAATCAGATTCGAATAAAATTGAAAAGCCGAAGCCGTATTTATTTAACGACCAGAAATAAAACTAGCGACCAGAAATAAAACCTCCGCATCTGTCGGGTCGTAGGTTCCTGTACAGTGGCTCCGTAGGCGTAGCCAATAGAGGTCTCGCGCCTACGGAGCTAGTCACGCTGCAGCTTGGGGAAGGCTGAGCTTGTGATGAAACCGGGCCGAGGTTAATATTAAAATCTGGACCGATCTGATGAAAGTCAGGCGTGCCAGTTTCCATCCCCCCATCCAACAACCAAGAACTAACCCTCGATTCAGGGAAGCTGGCGATCGCTGTATCGGTTGCCGCGCCATAAGAGCGCGGTGACGGAGCTTGAGGCTGCTTTTCCGGGATCGTGGGCCTGATTTCATGTCATGAATAATTTTCCGAAGCTACACAACGCGATGTGGCCGGGACTCGTCGGGAAGGGTCCCGGATCTGAGCCTTTTATCGATCTAGATACAATGTTGAATCTGACGACCGGCGCTAAGTGCGGTGAGGTCCGGTTCGAAGGGGTAGACCTGTTTCTTGCCGATCCTCATATCAGTATCGATTCGACCGACGACGATCTGAAACGATTGTCCGATAAGCTCGCTTCAAAAGACCTGATGGCTGGAACGGTGATCGCGCCGGTATGGCCTCCGACCGGTGGCGGTTCCGCGATGGGAAGCCCAGAGGAGCGCAGGCGCTTCATTGAACAAGTGAGAAAAGCCAGCGGGATCGCGAGCAAGCTCACAGAATTAGGGATCAGGCCGTATGGTGTCGTTAGAATCGATTCCGCCACGGATCCGGAGACTTGGGCCAATGACCCTGAGGCATCGAAGAAGATTGCGGCGACTTTTCGAGAGTGCTGCGATATCGCTGAAGGTGATGGGGAACTCTTGGCGGCTGAAGGCGAGATTTGCTGGGGAGGGATGCACAGTTGGAAACGGATGGTTGAGCTGTTGGAATTGGTAGACCGACCCGGCACGCTCGGTTTCCAAGCAGACATGGCGCACACCCTTCTCTACACCTTGGGTTACAACGCTCCGGAGGACGCGATTTTACCAGCGGGGTTTGACTGGAAGGACAATAACAAGGTGCAAGAAGCTTTGAAGACCATGACTCGCGAGTTGCGCCCGTGGACCTTCGATTTCCACGTCGCTCAAAACGATGCCACCGTGAAAGGCAGCGGTTCTCA
>DASUWQ010000105.1:0-8550 GCA_036378375.1 Chthoniobacterales bacterium | reverse complement strand
TTGAAGTAAGACAATCTTTTCTGGATTTCTTCCAGGAGAAGCAGCACACGATTGTGCCTTCTTCGAGCCTATTGCCGGCTTCGCCGAACCTTCTGTTCACGAATGCTGGTATGAATCAATTCGTCCCTTATTTCTTAGGACAAGAGAAAGCTCCCTTCCATCCGCCCCGAGCGGCGGATACGCAGAAATGCATTCGAGCCGGTGGTAAGCATAACGACTTGGACGATGTCGGATTCGATACCTACCACCACACCTTCTTTGAAATGCTCGGTAATTGGAGCTTCGGCGACTACTTCAAAAAGGAGGCGATTGAATGGGCGTGGGAACTTCTCGTCGAGCGCTGGCAATTTCCGCCCGGGCGGCTGTATGCTACCGTCTACAGTCCTGGCCCCGGAGACCCAGCGTCGTTCGACACCGAGGCGCACGAAAAGTGGAGCGCGCTGTTTTCCCGCGCGGGTCTAGATCCGAAGGTGCATGTCGTCTCCGGCAATAAAAAAGACAACTTCTGGATGATGGGAGAAACGGGCCCCTGCGGTCCCTGTTCGGAGGTTCACATTGATCTCACTCCCGCCGGTGATACTCAAGGCCGTCTGGTGAACCAGGGAGATGCCTCCTGTATGGAAATCTGGAATTTGGTTTTTATACAGTTCAACGCCAACCCGGACGGTAGTTACACGTCGCTTCCCATGAAGCATGTTGATACCGGTATGGGTTTCGAACGGGTGGGCGGTATTATCGAGTGCAGCAAAGGTCTATTCGATTTTTCCCGGCCTAGCTCTAACTACGAAAGCCAGGTTTTTCGGCCTATTTTCCGGACCATCAGCGAGTTAAGCGGATCAGAGTACCGCGCAACCCTTCCAACGACCCGGAACAATCTAAGCCAGCAAGAAAAGATCGATGTCGCGTTTCGTGTCGTGTCCGATCACATCCGCACACTTTGTTTTGCAATTGCGGACGGCATTATCCCGAGCAACACCGATCGGAACTATGTTATCCGGCGGATCTTGCGCCGGGCGGTCCTATTTGGGCGCGACCTCGGGTTCGGTTCGGCTGGTTTTCTCGCGAAACTGGCGCCCACGGTCGTAGCGGAATTTGGAAACGTTTTCCCAGAGCTCACCGCGAACCAGGAAAAAATCACCCAAATTCTAGCAGACGAGGAAGCTCTGTTTAATCGAACACTGGATCGCGGCCTTCGCATTTTCGAAGAACATCTCCGAGAGCATCCAACCGGAGAATTCTCACCAGAGACCGCGTTCATGCTATACGACACCTACGGTTTCCCGGTCGATCTTACCGAGGTTCTAGTCCGGGAACGAGGTCTGACCGTAGATTTGCAAGCGGTCGGCCGTTTTCTGGACGCTCAGCGGGAGCGGTCCCGGGCTGCACAAGAAAAGTCGATCGTCTCTGCAGCGGAAGAATCGGTTCCCACCGAGTTCGTCGGGTTTTCGTCGGCGGAATCGGACGCCACGGCTGTCTCTGCACTTCCGCAGAAGGGAGAGGTGTTAGTAGCCGTTGATCGTTCTCCCTTTTATGCGGAGATGGGCGGCCAAGTCAGTGATACGGGCGAGCTAGTAACTTCGACGGGGCGCAAATTGCCCGTGAGCGGAGTGGTGAAACAAGGCAGAACGTTCTACTTGAGCTTGCCGGCAGATTCTAGTTTTCAGACGCCCGATCAGGTGAAACTCAAGATCGACCTGAAACGCCGCCGGTTGATCGAGGCTAATCACACGGCGACTCATTTGCTGCACTGGGCGCTCCACCAAGTCGTGGGCAACGATGCCACGCAGAAAGGATCCTACGTCGGACCAGAGTACCTGCGGTTCGACTTCAATAGTAATGCACTTTCGCCGGAGCAAATCCGCTCAGTTGAACAGCTGGTCAACAGACAAGTGACATTGGATGACTCGGTTACCTGGCAAGAGTTCCCTTACGATGCGGTGAAGCAACGACCCCAAATTATGCAGTTCTTCGGTGAAAAATACGGGGCATCGGTTCGCGTCGTTCAGATCGGCGGTGTAGCCGGTCAATTGGACGGTTATTCGATGGAGTTGTGCGGTGGCACCCATGTACGTCGGACCGGAGAGATTGGCCTGTTTGTCATCACCACCGAAGGCGCTATCTCTGCTGGTGTCCGGCGGGTAGAAGCTTTGACTGGATTGACCGCGTTGCAGTATTTGCGGGCTGAACTTGAGAAAGAGAACAAGCGCGCGGACGACTTGCAGCAACAACTCCTCGACTTACGGAAGACGGTAGAGAAGGAGCGCTCGCAGGCGATGCAACGCGAGGCGGAGCAATATCTGAGCAATTTCGACCTGAGATCGGGCAAATTGGTCCAATCAATCGAAAACGTTACCGGCGATTTCCTGCAAGCGATCGCCGGCGCCCTCAAGGCAAAGAAATTTGATGGTCTGGCAGTGCTTTTCGGTAAACAACCCGACCAGATTCATGTGCTCGCGTTCTGCGGCCCCTCTGTGATGAAGGATCAACCAGCCGGAAAACTGGTGCAGGAGCTGACTGCAATTCTAAATGGCAAAGGCGGCGGCAAACCGGATTTGGCCAGGGGCGTAGGCAAGGATGTCTCGAAACTCCCGGAGGCTCTGGCCAGAGCTCGCGAGATCAGCACGAAGATCGGGTCATCGAGCTGAAACCTGCATGGAGCACAGTGGACCGGCCACACGCTTCTTCCCCAATTTCTGACGGACTAGCGGAGCGCACGACCGGCGCCAGGATTCGGCGCTCGAAAGAAAAGCGGTGAGTTCCGCAGGCCCTTTATGATACTCTCAGCCAAGAATGAGACAGGACCTAGAAAAGTTCATCGTCGACGGCGCGCGCCGGGTAACGCCGGCGGGCCTGGGGCGCCTCATTCGGCATCTGCCTGAAATTCGGCTTGTGGCCACCCAGGTAACTGAATTTCCTCAGTTGCCGGACCAAGTGGAATTCCTGGCCCAATTAATTGAAGATTTTTATTCAGGACTGAGTCCGGACATCCCTTATACCGCAATCGCGGAGGCAGCGTTCGCCCTCTCGTACCTCCGGAAAGGCGTCGATATCATACCCGACACGATCTCTGGGGTCGGCTATGCCGACGACGCCGCGATCATTAATATGGTCTTCGAAACCTATAAACAGCCGTTTCTCGACCACGTTCTTGCGCGCAAATCTCGCGAAGAGTTGTCGTAGCAGCAGAAGCGCTCATTGACCGTCAGCAGATAACTCACGAAAGGTGAGCACCGTCGTACTCATTAAGGTCCGGAACATCATAGCGAGTCGCTATTGGCGGTAAGGCGTATCTCTTCTTTATCGTGGCCGGATTCCCGGCCAACAGTAGTCCGGTTCCCTCTTTTGAAAAGTCTTTGGTCACCACCGCTCCTGCGCCAACGACGCAATCGGATGGTATTTTACAGTACACAAGCGTTGCTCGCGCGCAGACGTAGCAGCGGTCGGCGATCGTTAACTCACGCCATTCGATTCGGCTAACCCCGTCGCGGGAAATGAAAAAATGCGTCCAAAATTGCGAATTCCGGCCTCCGATAAGACATCGATGCCCAATTCTTATCCCGCCCGAACAGTCAAAAAAGTGGCGACTTGTTATTTGAGAATTACTTCCGATCGAGAAGCCGTCCGGCCAACCCCTGTGTTTACTGGCCATAAAATGGTTCAGGTTGCAAACCTTAGTTTCATCGCCGATCTCAAGCGTCTGCAAGTCGCGGAAAAGGTTGAAATGTCCGATCTGGCAATTCGCTCCAATGCGCACCTGGGCGCATAAAATGATTGAGCAACCGATTTTTGTGTCTCTGCCGATTGACCAACCCAGCGCGGAACGTAACAAAAAGCGCTTTGCGGGATGGGGCAATAACATTGCGAAAACCTGTACCAACACGCTGAGGACCCGTACGAGGCCACTCGGGACGGTGGCGCTCCGATTAGAAGATAAATGCTCGGATGTCTTCGCCAAGGATGTCATAGAAAGCCGCTCGAGCCGACATTAGATGCTCGTTTTCTCGACTGCCTTCTAGCGTAACTCGTTGATTCCCTAGCGCAAATGCGCGATACAGGGTTCGAACCTGTGACCCCTACCGTGTCAAGGTAGTGCTCTACCACTGAGCTAACCGCGCTTCTTGAGTCGAAGGTGCTCCGGTAACTCTAAACGCTACCTTTTTCAACCATCTTTTCAGTACCGGGACGCGGAATCCTGAGATCAGGGCCCCCTTGGTCTTGCCGCTGCTAATTTTGACGACGGGGCCTATGGCAGACAAAGACGTCTCTTCAAATATGCTCGGCCAAAACCGGTCTTAAGCTGTCGCTCGCGTGCCGCCGCTAGCGAGAGATCCAAGCACGCCTCATAATAAACAAGCTGTATCGGCAGGCGGTATGCGGTGGCTTGGACGGCTCCTCTTTTATGCTGGTCCAGTCGGATTCGAAGATCCTCCGTGTGTCCAACATAGAGTTTCGAGTCTGAACAGAGGAGAACGTAGGTGTAGAAGAAGCTCGACTTCATCGCCGATACCTGTGACCCCCGCCCGCATCGCTACGCGAAGCGTTGCGGGCGCGGCCTACCGTGTCAAGGTAGTGCTCTACCGCTGAGCTAACCGCGCGTCTTGAGCCGAAGCTGCTCCGGTAACTCTAAACGCCGCCTTTTTCAACCATCTTTTCAGTACCGGGACGCGGAATCCTGAGATCAGGGGCCCCTCGGTCTTGTTGGGCCTATGGCAGAGAAAGACGTCTCTTCAAATAGGCTCATTAGCCACCGCGTATCGCATTCAGTTAGAAGTCATTGTGATTGACCTGGCGCTGCGTTTGCCTCAGGATGGGTAGAGGTCGCATGGAGGGGACAACTCGGAGAACCCCTTGCAATCACATTCCTGGTTAGGTAGTCGCGCAAAACTCAGCGCTGAGCTCTTGGTTTTCGCCGTGGGAAATAAGTCATCGGTTATACCTCCCTCAGGCACTCACTGATCGCCGGGCCTTGAATCATTATGAATAGAAATAGCTGTTTTTGCCTTTTGCTGATAATCGCTCTGGGAGACAAAGCTTCGTCCGCGACGCAGTACGACGATACGGTTAAGGCATTGATGCAGCGGTATCAGCAAGTCGAAGCTCAGCTTGATCGCTCCATTCGATACTCCAGAAAGACGGAATCTGAAGGAAACACAACGGTTGAACGAGCCTGGTACAACGGAGCCAGTGACCCGATAAAAGTCGCGGTCGAGCGCGTAAGTTCGGCGGGACGTGAGCTAACAGAATATTTTTCTTTAGATTTTGATGATCCCGGCGCGATGCTTGTTTTGACCCGCAAAGAAGCGACTCGGCGTGATGGCGCAACCCAAGTAGACGAATCACGCCAGTACTTTGGAAACGATGGGAAACTCCTGCGGGAGTTGAGAAAGAGCGGCAGCTTCAAGAAAGGGGAGACGCTGGACACGGTTCGCTTTCCAAACACCACGGTCGACCTTTCGAAGCGGCCAATGGATGATCGCACCGAAGAGCAGCGTGCGGTGGCGGAGTACGATTTCTTGTCCGAACCGGAAAAAATTGCCTCAGCGCTAAGACAGACCGGACCACCAGAATTTGATCCTTTTGCGGGAGTGACCGGAGATTCAGCGAAATACCGAGTTATCCATGATACTGCATCACCCGACGGTCGTTATGCGGTGGCGCTGGGGTTCACTGGTAACGACATCGATTGGGAAGGGCTCAAGGACCCAGACTTTCCGGGGACCTATTCCGCCAAAGGATGGCAGCCCGACGATCAGCCTCCTGATTCGGGCTACGGGAAGATCGTTAATTATATCGTTGATCTTACGACAAGCCAGATTCTCGGTACAACGAACGGGGACTACTTTGGAACCAAACAACGGTACAACCACGACCAATGCGATGTAACCTGGTCGCCGGACTCGAAAACGTTCGTTGAAGTGACGAGCTGGAAATGGGGATACAATCGCTGTACTGCGGGGAAAATCTCCAGCGCAGGCAAGCTTATGGGACCCGTTGATTTGGGCAAATATGCGGAGAAAATGGCGCAAAGTTTTCTGGCAACGCACAAAGGTCAACCGTACAACGGAAGTATTGACATCTCGGGGGCAACCGTGACCGATGCCGGCGTGGTCGACCTTACCATTTTGGGACAGGGGACCAGTGGCGATCACAAAGGAGATGTCTTTTTTTCTTTGAATGAATCCGTCCGCATTCGCGAGACATCGTCCGGGCTGGAATTAGAGGCCGTCAGCATCCACACCTCTCCAGAGAATTAAGTGCGATGCAACGCTCCTCCAGACATCTTTTACATACTGCCTTTCGCCGTTCACGAACCGCGAAAGTTATTCGCTTGCGAGTGATGTTACTAACAGTGCTCGCAGCGGCTGTCGTTCGGCATAGCAACGCCACGGGCTTCTACGGACCGCAGGTGTATCTTGATGAAGGCGGAAAGAACATTTTGCGTTCGCCGGAATTTTATTGGGACGTCGAGGTCAAACGGCTAGCGCGAAATTATAAGCCAATTGAAAAAAGGATTCCTATTCGCAATAGCGAAGGCCAAGAAGTCAAACCTGGCGAGGAGAACACCAAGGAAAGCATCAACGCATTAGGTGCTGAGTTGACAGCTACTGCCGACAGTCAAGACTTCGCGGCTGCGATCAAGGAAGGCAGGATCAAGCCGGCTGACCCAGCCCAAGCCACTGCCCAGCACGAGGCAGTACGCAAGTTCATCGCGGCCGCAGACGACAGGACCACTGAACCGTTGCCGGAAGAATTTCCTTCTGAGTTCGCTGACTATCATAAAGGGGCATTCGCGTACAAGCTTGGCCAATGGCAAGAAGCGCGTGCTGCCTGGGAAACCTTGTTGAAACGACCAGCTAAAGAACGGCATTACCGCGCGGTGTGGGCGGCTTTTATGCTGGGAAAGGCCTCGTTGAAAATGGGTGATCCGCAAGCCGTGAAATGGTTCCAAACCGCCCGGGAATTCGCCAAAACCGGCTTTGTGGATTCTTTGGGATTGGCAGCGGATAGTTACGGGTGGGAAGGTCGAAGCGAATTAAAGAAGAATCATCCGTCAAAGGCCGCCGAGCTTTTCCTGACCCAACTGGCACTGGGTGACAATGGAGCGATCGTATCCTTGAAAGCGCTGATACCGGATCGTCCCTTTGTTGATGGGATGCTGAACTACGGCCCCGCATCCCAGGAAGACTCCAGCCAGTGGACAGACGAGCGCCGGAAAGCAGAAGATGCCAAGACGCTCCTTGCTCTTAAAGAAGCAGCAAAGGATCCATTGCTGCGGCAATTGGTGACGGTCCATATCTTGGCAACAGAGTCAGACCCTGATCTGGTTTCTGATGCCCAAACCGAATCCCAGTCGGGAGGTCAAGAGCAAACCCCTACTCGGTGCGCGCGTTGGCTCACCATCATAAATGAAGAGCACATCGAGCACATGGAGCACGCCGACTATCTCGGTTGGGTTGCCTATGTTAACGGAGACTATAAAGGAGCCGAACGCTGGTTAAAGCTAGCCGATCCGAACAGTCCTGCCGGCCTGTGGTTGAGCGCAAAGTTGCTGCGGCGCGCCGGCAAATTGAATGAAGCAGCCAAGGCCATGACTCAGGCTCAGCAGGCGATCGTCCCTGTCAGCGCTTACTCCGGATGGACTGCGAATCACGATTTTGATGAAGACGGAGGTCATTGGTCCTTTGGCGAATCGGCTAGCGGCGATCTCGGCGGTTTGCAGCTTGAGCAGGCGCAGTTTATTCCAGCCCTGGAGAGCATGCTCAAAGGTGGAGGCAACGATAACACTTTTATCGGCGAGTCCGCAGTTGGAGGACTCTGGAGTGATGCAGCCTTTATTGCGGAACGGATCTTGACCACGGAAGAACTGAAAACGTTCGTCGATCGCCAACCAATCCCCCAAGGAAAACCACCTGAAGGCACTGACGATTTTGCAATTGTGCGATTGCGCTACTTGCTTGGACGCCGGCTCGTTCGCGAAGACCGATACAACGAGGCAGCTCAATATCTAAAACCACCTTATGACAAAGTGCTGGCGGAGTATGTTAAGGCGCTCAATGCCGGAGCCGATCAGAAATTGTCCAAGCGTGAGCGCGCCCAATCTTGGTTCAAAGCCGCGTGGATAGCGCGATATGACGGGATGGAAATAATGGGAACTGAGGGAGCGCCTGATGGTTTTTCTCAGGCCGGCGATTTTGAAGTTCCGGACCTGGCAAAACAACAGCAAACCGGGTTTTATGAAATCCCCTCCGCAAGCGATGAAAAAACCACGAAAAAAACTATCACTTTGAGACCTACGAAAGAGGAGCTACAAAGGTTGAGCAAGACGAAGACGAGTCCGAATTTACGCTTTCATTACCGGGTGATCGCTGGGGCTTTGGCATTGCGCGCCGCCGATCTTTTGGAAGATAATTCTGAGGAACTAGCGGATGTGCTCAACACCGCGGGATCGTGGGTCAAAGATCGCGATGAAAAGATCGGAGACCGTTACTTTCAGATCCTCAAAACGCGTGCTCCCAAGACGAAGATCGGACGTTTAGCTCTCGCCAAACA
>DASUWQ010000104.1:0-3686 GCA_036378375.1 Chthoniobacterales bacterium | reverse complement strand
ACCGCTCAAAACGGCGCGTTCGAAGTCCTAACCCCGTCACTCAGCCTCTTTTTTACGCGCCGGTCCTGAATCGCTGGTTTCGACGGAGCCGGCGTCTTTCATTGGCGACTATGAGACTCCAGAAAGCGGTTTCCAGCATTGTACCAGCGGACGAACGCTCCCACCACCCTCGGGCAGGCCGTGCGAATTGGCTCCATATCGTGCTCATTGCTGCCGGCATGGCCTTAGGTAGCTCTGTGGTCGGAATAGTTGTCTATGACTGGTATTTCGACACCGTCATTGTTGGCTTGTCATCTTCTTTGCAGCCGTTTTCCGACGCTTTCCATGATCTCGGCGCCAGCCATTTAAGGCAGCCGTCACCTCTGCCCGGGAATTGATTATGAATGCTCTTGTTGAGTTCGACGAAAAGGAATTTTGGATCCAGCTCTTCTCGATCGTAGCGCGCCGTGAGGAGAGAACAGAAGACGAGGAACCTGATCTCTATATCAACCACGAATCTCAACCGCAGATGAATCCGCCTTCGCCAACGAATGATCGAGTAATGAAGCGCACATAGGCTACGGCGAGGCAAGCTGCAGATATACGCAGATAACCTCCCGAACCGTGAATGGGCGCGAATTAAAAGGCGCTTTTATTTGTGTCAATTCGCGGTTTACTGTTTCATCTGCTGGACTTTATTCGCATTCAACTAGCGAAGGGTGATGTTGATTGGTAGGCCTCTGTTCCCGCGGGACTGAATGATGGTATCGAGGCATCCCGCGGGCACGACGCGGCTGCCGGATTAAAAAGCGCGACTCGGCTCCGAGCCTGATTCAGCTGATGCGGTTGGTAGCTCCGTAGGAGCGCAATCTTTATTGCCGCAGCAACACAAAGGCGGTCAGCTCCGTAGGAGCGGCATCTAAGAATATGTGGCGAGGCCTAACCGAGCTCTCCAACTCTATGTCGCTCCTCCGGAGCTGGTCCCGTTTTTTAAGGCTCAAGCTATAAAGATTTCGCTCCTACGGAGCTGTTCCAATCTGGCAGCGCCGGCAGCTACCGGATGCGCGGATCGCCGGTGCTTAGGTTAACGCACATGAGCGATGGATGCGCTTCTACTTTTTCGCGATTTCATTTGTGTCCATTCGCGGTTCCCTTATCGCGTACATCTGCGCCCATCTGCGGTTGAGATTTTCTCTTCGCGTCTCTTCGCGACTATTTGAACAGGTTGCCCAAAAACTGCCGGAACGCTGCCGGATCAGCGATTCTGAAACGCGCCTGAGTCAGGCCCGGGCCTACTTTGATCGTTAGCAGGCGCGGCAGCGTGAGTTCGAACATCCCTTCGTCTGTCAGGTCATCGCCGGCACAAATCGCAATTCCGTAGTCAGGCAATTTTTCAAGCACTCGGGCAACGGCGGCCCCTTTGTTGATCTCGGCCGCATTGACTTCCACCATCTTCTTCCCGTGCCGTACCTTAATTGGTTGGTTGGCTCCCAGCGCCGAGAGTTCTTGGGTTAGACGATTCGCTTTCCATTCCCCGAATTCTTCGTCCGCCTTGCGATAGTGCCACACGATGGCGGACGGTTTCTCCTCGACCATGCTTCCGGGTGTCGCCTGTTCGTAGACCTGTAAGATCGGGAGCAGTTTGTCTTTCCATGCATACTTCGAGTTATGGTCGGGCCTTTCCCAGGACTTCTTTCCCGGCTGGCGCCAACTGGCTCCGTGTTCGGCGATAAGTCGAAAAGAAAAGTTGCCGAAAAATGCCGCCAAATCGGTCTCGGATCGCCCGCTCAAAATTGTGATGTCTAAATTTGGCTGTTGTTCGAGGCGGCGGAGCAAGGTTTCGATCGCGAGATTTGGGGTTGCTGCGCTCGGCTCTACCTCGATCTCGCGTAAGGTGCCGTCGTAATCTAAGAAAAGCGCAATCTTCTCCCCGCTTTCGATCGCTCGCTTAATTTGATCGCTTGCTTCTTTGATATTGGTTTTCTCGGCTCCGGAGTCCGCCGAATCCGATGCCAGGTCTTCGATAAAAGAACGCGCCCAGTGCTGAGCGTCATAGCGGATCACCCGTTCTCGCATCGCCTTAATTCCGCTTCGTCTTTGCTCGATTGGGGTACCTAAAGCATCGGCCAGGGTCGCTGCTACGCCGTCAGAATCATAGGGATTAACAAAGAGCGCGTTGAAAAGCTCTTCGGCGGCGCCGGCAAATTCGCTCAAGATCAACAGCCCAGCGTTTTCGCGCTGGCAGGCAATAAACTCTTTGGCGACCAAGTTCATGCCGTCGATCAGAGGGGTGACCAAGGCCACATCCGCTAAAGCGTACAAGGCACAAAGATCGACGAACGGAATCGAACCATGAATGAAATGGATTGGGCTATTCAACAGGGTCGCATATTTCCCATTAAGCTGGCCGATCCTCGACTCGACTTCCTCAAGCAGATGTTGATACTCCTCGATACCTTCGCGCGATGGGACGCTGACAAAGATGAAACGGATGTTATCGATTTGCTGCCATTTCGCTAGAAAGTCATCGATTGCCTCCAGTCGATGAAGAATTCCTTTCGTGTAATCCATCCGTTCGACGGAGACAACCAGACGTTTCCCTTCATGAGCCTGGCTGAATTCCTCGCGGCGCTCTCTGAATTCTTTCGAATCCATGGTTTGCTCAAACTTTGGTGCGTTAATGCCGATTGGATAAACGCCTAGCGCGGTGGTGTGCCCATCTCTGGAAACCTGGGTCAGCTCAGTTTCGATGCGCAGTAACCGCCGAGCGGCGCCGCTGAAGTGTCTGAGATAGTTGAAAGCGTGAAAGCCGATCCGATTGGCGCCGAGCATCCCCGCAACCAACTCGCGACAGCGAGGATGGAATCGGAAAACCTGTGGAGCTGGAAACGGCGTGTGCAGAAAAAAACCGGTCCTGAGATGTGGCGCCTCCGCACGTAACAGTGCGGGGAGCAGCATCAATTGATAGTCATGCACCCAGACCAGGTCGCCGTCCTTCGCGACCTCCAGCACTTTATCGGCAAAAGTCTGATTAACCTTTTGATAGTCCTCCCACCACTCAGGTTCGTACCGCAAATAGTTAGGTAAATAATGCAGCAACGGCCAGATGCTGGAATTGGAAAATCCCTCGTAAAACCCGGCTGCTTCTTCTTTGCCTAGAAAAACCGGAATGCAGCCGTATTCGTTAGCGAGCTTGCGTCCGATTTGCCTTTGTTCCTTCTGGTCTGTGATTTCTGCGCCCGGCCAGCCGATCCATTTCTGTTCGTAGTCTCCTTTCGGGAGCCCTTCCAATGCGGCCACCAGACCTCCGGAGGACTTGATCAACTCGCCGTTTTTGATCGCAACCGGAAGCCGATTAGAAACGTTGATTAGTGTGTTAGCCATCTACCACAAAAGATCGTGCCTGGGCCGATGTTCAGTTTGCTCGGTGGCGATTTTCCAGGGTGGAACCGTGGAGCGCTGCCTTCCCGCGGCCGCGGGACGAGGCCGATGCGGTCGGAGACCGGACTAGCATAACCTCCGGGTTGCGGCTACAGCGTTGACCACCACCCCCGACGGAGGGAGCCGCATTAGAGATGTGCCGCTGCAGATTCGGAGGCGGTCTATCGCCCATCGATTCAAAAAGACGTGTCCGGCCGCGGCTCCCTTTAGGTGTGGCAGGGTTTATCGTTCCTTAGTTCCCAACCTGCTGCATATCCGTCCCATCC
>DASUWQ010000103.1:0-11962 GCA_036378375.1 Chthoniobacterales bacterium | reverse complement strand
TTTTCGGCGCCGTCCAGCCCGGCAACATCGTGTTCCCGAGGAGCTTGATGAGAGAGGCGTCTCCACCGAATTCATCGATGATTTCCTGGCATTGTTCGGAGGTAGACGTATCACACCAGAGTTTCGCGGCGCGGATTACCTCGTTCGAGGCGTTGAGGACAACCAATCCGTGTTGTTGTCCGCTGACGCCGATTGCCTCTATTTCCCCGGCTCGCTTGCCGACTTTTTGGATGCATTCCTGAATGGTGGCGTCGGTAGCATCGATCCACTCTTGGGGATCTTGCTCCATATGACCCGGAGGGAGGTTCGGAATGAGGTCATATTTCTGTTGTGCAGAAGCCAGAATTTCGCCGGTCTCTGCGTCAACCACGATGGATTTCGTGCTCTGAGTTCCACTATCGATACCGATGTAAACCATAGAGATAGTGCAGAAAAATAGCCGCAAAAGGGCGCAAAGAACGCAAAAAAAAGGGAAATCTCACGCAAAGGCAGAAAGGACGGGCCTGCCCGGATAAGAGCAGTCGTGAAAGAACGCAGGAGCGTAAGAAAGGGGTGGTTAGCACGGCGCTTCAGATCCGCACTGTTATCCGACCGAATCCGGTAGCTTTCCTACCTGGAAAGGTTGGAATTTTCTCAGTGCGTGCCATTTTTCCACATGGTCAAGAAGCTTCTCCACACTCGTTATCGTGTTTCCGACCTTGAAAAGACCGTTTCGTTTTACACGGACGTCCTGGGATTGAAAGAAATACGCCGGCATACTTCGCCGCGCGGCTCGCAATTGGTATTCCTGCAAACACCCGGCAGCGAAGAAGAAATTGAGCTTTGTAAATTCGACGAGAGCGGCCCGGTAAACGTAGGGTCCGACATCACCCATCTGGCGTTTGAAGTCGATGACCTCGAAGCGTTCGCAAAACACGCCGCCGCAAAAGGCTACCCTCTGAGCGACGGACCCACCAAGACCGGCTCAGGTGGTATGATCGCTTTCATCGACGCTCCCGAAGGTTACGAGGTCGAGCTAATCCAACACGGTAAATAACGCCGAGAACGAGCGGGAGCGCCACGAACGGACGTTCCCGACTCGTTACTTGTCCTCTAGCGCAGGCTTAGCATCACAATTCTAGCTCGCTAATCACAGATCGTTGGCGAAGTCAGGAGTCTTGACGACGCCGTTAAGTGTGGCGTTCGATTTTCGCTGCCGCTCCTTGAATGGACATCGCCGCCGATCGCATCTGGGCAGATTTCCGAACCATACGGGAGACAACACCTTTGGTGCTGTCTTTAACCAATTCGGTCGTCCGCGAGTTTACGGCAAACGCGCTCCTGGCTCTGGGAGCTTCCCCGATCATGTCAGACGCGTTTGAAGAAATCGCCGAATTGGTCGGTATCGCCGGCGCGCTCAACTTAAACATCGGGACACCGACTCCGCGAAGCAGCGAAGCGATGGCCATAGCCGCTGCCGTTGCAAAAGCCAAAGGGATTCCAATTGCTCTTGACCCTGTAGCGGTTGGGGCGACCCAAATGAGACGGAAACTAGTAGAGCGGCTTCTGAGTATTGCGACGCCGACTGTTATTCGCGGAAATCAGGCGGAAATCGCCGCCTTGGCGGGTCTCTCCACCGCCGCGCGTGGGGTGGACGCCGTTGGAAACCTAGAGCAAGCGCCTACAGTGGTTCGTCAACTCGCTAGGCAAATCGGGACAATCGTCGTAGCAAGCGGTGCTACCGACTACCTATCGGACGGGAACAACGTAATCGCGATCGAGAACGGGCATCCGTTAATGGCGAGAACAACGGGCTCGGGCTGCGTCGCTACCGCGGTAATTGCCGCTTTCTTACCAATATGCTCGCATCCTTTCTCTGCGGCAATTTCAGCGATGGTCGTCATGGATTTGGCGGGCGAACTCGCAGCTGATCATTCTCAAACCGAGGGACCTGGCAGTTTCCGGGTTCGCTTCCTGGACTCTTTCGATAAGCTCGAACCCGAGCATATAGAACAGCGGATGAAGCTCAAACAGTTCTAGGTTCTAAGTTTTAGGTTTTAAGTTCGAAGTTTAACAGATTGTGACCCTGTTCCCTTAGTACGAGGCCTCGTTCATGCCAACGAGGACTGAACCTCGAACCTTGAACCTCGAACTTTCAACCTAGAACCGTTCGGGCGTTGCCGGGGTTGTCCCCCGAGTCCAGATTACCTTCTCCCTATGCCAAATCTCCCGATCGAAGCCGAACAGTTTGAGAAGATACAGACGAAAGTATTCGCCGACTCAGAAACTGCGGTCCGTGAGTTGGCCGCGGGCATAGCCGGCTTTATTCGGCAACGTCAAACGGAGAACAAGCCTGCGGTCTTGGGACTAGCCACCGGCTCGACCCCAGTAAAGCTTTATCAGGAATTCATCCGCCTACATCGGGAAGAGGGGCTTTCCTTCAAGAACGTAATCACGTTTAATCTGGACGAATATTACGGTCTCCCTCCAAGCCACCCGGAGAGCTATCGCCATTTCATGGAGGTTCAACTCTTTCGTCAGGTGGACCTGCCCGCGAACCAAGTCCATGTGCCGGACGGATTAGTCGAACGAGACAAAGTTTTCGAATATTGCGCTCACTACGAAACCCAAATCACTGAGGCGGGCGGGATCGACATCCAGATCGTTGGAATCGGCCGGACCGGGCACATCGGATTCAACGAACCGGGTTCGACGCGTGATTCCCGAACCAGAATGGTCGCGCTCGATCGGTTAACTCGGCGGGATGCGGCCCGCGATTTTCGGGGTGAAGCCAACGTGCCGGCTTATGCGATCACCATGGGAATTGGCACAATTCTGCAAGCGCGCCAGATTCGGTTGATCGCTTGGGGTGAATCTAAAGCATCGATTCTGCGCGCCGCGATTGAGGGGTCGGAGACCGACAGCGTCCCGGCGAGTTTCTTGCAACACCATCCCGACTGCGTTGGTTATATCGACCAGGCAGCAGCGAACGAACTCACCCGGTTCCGGACTCCATGGAAGGTGGGCCCGGTCGGCTGGGATCGGCAGCTGACGCGAAAAGCGGTGGCCTGGCTAGCCGAGAACCGCCAGAAGCCGGTGTTACGACTCCAGGACGAAGACTACACCGAGAACACTCTGGCTTCGCTCTTGGTCGAGACAGGTTCTGCTTACAGCCTTAACATCAAAATCTTTAACGAGCTCCAACACACCATCACCGGTTGGCCGGGCGGAAAGCCAAACGCCGATGATAGCAATCGGCCGGTCCCGGCCGAGCCGCCCTTCAAGCGTGTGCTGATCCTCAGCCCGGAACCGTTAGACGCCGAGATTGGAATGGCCGGAACCATTCATCGGTTAGTCAATCAGCGGCACGAAGTCACCTTAGCCTACCTGACTTCTGGCAACCTCAGTGTCCCGGACGGCGAAGCGAGAATGGCATTCAGCCTTTTACATGAGCTCGCGGTATCCGGTTCGGGTTCCCGTATCCAACTAGAAAAGTTGGCCAAAGAAACCGACAGCAAAGCACCGTTCGATGAGGACAGCAGCGAACTTCGGCAATTCAAAGGTTTGATCCGCAGAGCCGAGGCGCGCGCCTCCTGCCAAATTCTTGGCCTGTCGCTGGATCGCGTCTCTTTCCTCGATTTACCTTTCTACGAACAAGGCCGGTACCGGCAATTCCGTTGGGGCGCGCCAGATGTCGACTTGATCACGACTCTGATGCGGTCACGCAAACCACATCAAATTTATTTAACGGGCGCCGGGGCGGATCCCAGCAGCGTGACCGGGATAACATTTCAGCTGGTTTCGGCCGCACTACAGAGCTGCCGTGAAGAAACTTGGTTGTCGAATTCTCAGATCTGGGTTTACGCCTCAAATGAACGGCCTTGGCCACCGCACGAGATTGATATGGCGGTACCATTGAGTCCGGCCGAACTCGCGATCAAGTTGGACTGTCTTTATCATCATCGTTCACAACGCAGCCAGACGCCCTTTACACAGACCCAAGCGGGCGAAGATTGGCAACAAGCCGAACAGATCAATCGAACAACCGCGAAACAGTACGACCGCCTCGGGCTGGCAGAGTACGAAGCCATCGAGTCCTTTCACCGGTTAAAAAATGTAACTGTGATTAACGAAGCCAAGAAAAGCTGAAGGAAGAATCTTATGCCGTTCGTCAGAATCTCACTCAAAGGTAATCGCTCTGAAAAAGAGCGTCTGAGTATCGGTGATTGCATCCATTGCGCGTTGGTAAAAGCAATCGGAATTCCCGAAGGCGATCGTTTTCAAGTAATCACAGAGCACAACAACGACTTGGTTTACGATCCGGATTACCTAGACATCCATCGGACCGACGGGATCATCATAATTCAGATTACGTTGGCTTCGGGGCGGACGATTGAACAGAAGAAAGCTCTTTTTAGAACGATCGCTGAGTTTCTAGCGAGCGAGCAAGGTTTTCGCAAAGAGGACGTGTTCATTAACCTCGTCGAGACATCGCGCGAAAACTGGTCTTTCGGAAACGGCATCGCCCAATACGCAGAGACGCCGCCGCCACATTTAAACAAATGAGGAATGTGCGGAACATGAGTAGCAAATCTCGCCAATTTGGAATTGCAGATGTCTGCCGAGTACTGCGAAGCGGTTAGACAAAATAGCCCTAGGCTATAATCTGTCGCCGCTACGCGGCTAAAAACAAAAACTAGAGCGTTCTATGAAATCGTTTCAAAAACGCTTGAATTCGGCCTGTTTCGACCTATGCATAGGTAACAGCTCCTGCATATTTGTGCATGTAGCTTGGCTTCGTTCACCCTAACCCCTCGGACATGAAAATTCGTTTCACCTGGCCCAGTTCTTTCGCGGTCGTCTCGGCCGTTAGTCTGGCTCTACCCCTCGCGGATAGCGCCCGAGCTCAACAGAGCGCATTTGATTGGAAGCAGGCTTCCGGTACTAAACTGGTGGTGATGCTTAATAAACATCCTTACGCCGATGCCATCATTAAGCGGCTACAGGAGTTTAAAGATCTCACCGGGATTGACGTAGAGACCTCAGAAACACCGGAGGAAAACTACTTCGATAAGCTCACCGCAGCCCTCGCGTCCAAGAATGGTACGCCGGACGTGTTTATGACCGGCACTTATCAGCTCTGGGATTACGCCACCGCAGGATACATGGAGCCGCTCGACGCTTATCTGAACGACCCGAGCCAAACGAATGCGGATTACGATTATAAAGACATTTACGAAGGAGTCCGAAACGGCGGTCGCTGGGACCTGGTTCCCGGACATGCAACCGGTACCGGGCAACAATGGGCGTTGCCCCTCGGGTTCGAGACAAACATCATCGCTTACAACAAGAAGTACTTCGACGAGAAAGGCCTTAAACCGCCAAAAACCTTCGACGAACTTTATAAGTTAGCCAAGCAACTGAAGGGCTGGAATGGTCCCGGGTCTTACGGGGTAGCGGTTCGCGGCACCCGGAACTGGGCGACGATTCACCCCGGCTACATGACGACCTTCACGAATGCTGGCGCTAAAGATTTCGAGATCAAGGATGGAAAACTGGTTTCAGATCTGGGCAGCGCGAAGTCGGTCGAAGTAACAAAAGAGTTTGCTCAACTGGTCAAGGACGCCGGTCCACCAGCTTGGTCGTCTTACACCTGGTATCAGTGCGGTGCAGACTTCGGCGCAGGCAAAGCGGCGATGCTCTTCGATGCTGACATTCTCGGTTACTTTCAGAATGTGCCGGGCGGTTCCGCCGAAGCCGGAAACATTGCTTACTCGCCGCCACCCGTTATGAAAGAAGGCGATCCGGTTGGCGCGAACGAATGGATCTGGCAGGTTGCCATAAATAAATCCTCTAAGAACAAGAAGGCAGCCTGGTTGTTCGTCCAGTATTTCACTGGCAAAGAACACGGCACCTGGGCTGCGATCAATGCGAGCGTGGTCGACCCTCCCCGCAAATCAATCTGGGACAATCCGAATTTCCAAGCGGTGATGTCCAAGATGCCGGGCTATCTGGACACCTTCAATACCATCATCGCCAATACCAGCGTTAAGTTCACGCCGCAGCCTTATTTCTCTGAATCAACCACAGAGTGGGCGGCGACCCTGCAAAAGATCGTCTTGTCGGGCGCTGATCCCAAGGCAGCCATGACCGATCTAGCAAAACGGATCACGGCGAAAACCTCTAAGCTGAAACTTGACCAACCAGCGAAGACCGCCCGCCAGTAGGGATTAAGAAAAGTGGTAGTAACAGTGATTGGTGATTAGTTCTTGTTAATTTGAAAGCGCTGGCCCCGTAATGTTTTTGGGGGAGGGAGCCGGCGCTTTCAATCACCGAAGTTGGAACGCGCCGATGAGTACCACCGTTAGTTCACCTCAAACCCAGCTCTCGGCATTACCGCCCGGAGGCTCAGCTTCGAAAGAGAGCATCGCTCATGCTCGGCGGAGACGGTTTCGACCGTATCTAGTCCTAGCCCCGGCGTTGATTTTGACCATCGGCATTTTTATCCCGTTCATCGCGGCGATCTGTCTCTCGTTCACCGACTACAGTCTCAATAGCAGCGACGTTTCTTTCATCGGGTTCGACAACTATCTGTCCATGTTGCAGAGCTCGGACTTTTGGCACTCGCTGTGGATCACGATTGAGTACGCGTTCTTATGTACGGCCGTCGAGATGCTTTTGGGAGTGGGCGTGGCATTGCTATTGAACGACGAGAACATCGTTGCACGGTTTCTCCGAATTGTTTTGATCTTCCCTTTAATGATCGCTCCGGTCATCGGTACCCTGATTTGGAAGCTGATCACGAATCCGTCGGTCGGCATCCTCGTAGGTCCGATGCGAATGATCGGCTTGGGCGACTTCAAGTGGGCGGCATCCCCAGATAGCGCCATGTTTTCTTTGGTGGTCGTGGACGCTTGGGTCTACACGCCGTTTGTTATTATTCTTGTACTGGCCGGGCTGCGGTCGCTGCCGAAATCGCCCTACGAAGCCGCGCTGATCGATGGCGGGTCGCCATGGTTTGTGTTCAAGAACCTGACCCTGCCCATGCTGGCGCCGGTGCTTTTGATTACCCTGGTCTTTCGCCTAATGCTCTCCCTCCAAGAATTCAGCATTATCTTTGCTCTAACCGAAGGTGGCCCCGGGGATGCGACCATGAGCTTATCTCTCCAGGCCTATAATCGGGCATTCCCGTTCTACGGTCTAGCCGAAGCCATCCCCATGATGTTGTTCCTTTGGGCGCTGGTCTATTTCGTCAGTTTCATTCTGATCGGATTCTGGAGGCGAGCACAACAGCGTGCGGCCGGAGTCGCTTAGAAAAGAGGTTTCCCAGGATGATTCAATCTCGCTCACCACTCGCCAAGATCGGCAAGGGATTGCAGATCCTTCTGCTTCTGGCTTACGCCGTCTTCGCACTCTTTCCGCTGCTTTGGATGTTCATCATGTCGATCAAGCCGGACAGCCAGATGTTGACGACCACCTTCATTTTCACGCCCACGCTGGAGAACTACGCCACGGTTCTGCATTCAGACTACATGCAGTTTTTCTTTAACAACCTGATCGTCAGCGTGGCGGCGGTCCTGGTTTCTCTAGTGGTCGGCGTTCCCGCTGCCTATGCCTTAGCCCGGTTCCAATTCAAAGGGAAAGAAGACATCGCGTTTACGATCCTTTCGTTCCGTTTTGCCCCAGAAATCCTCGTCATTCTCCCGCTTTACCTGATCTATCAGCGACTAGGCCTCTACGATACCTATTTCGGGCTGATCTGGGTTTACCAGCTCATCACTCTCCCGCTCTTGATCTGGATCTTACGCGGTTTTTTTGAAGACATTTCGCCCGATATCGAAGCGGCGGCTCAATTGGACGGCTACACTTGGTGGCAGGTCTTCTTGCGTGTGCTCCTGCCGCTAGTTAAGCCCGGCTTGGTTGCGGCGGGTCTGCTCTGTTTCATTTTCGCATGGAACTCATTCACGTTCCCGCTCCTACTATCGAATAACGTGCAAACCTCGACGGTTATCGCGCTACGCTACCTTGCTTCCGACACCGTACACTACGGGCAGGTGGCTGCAGCCGCGGCAATATCAGCGTTACCCGAGGTTATCCTGGCGTTATTGATCCAAAAACATCTGGTCCGCGGCCTCTCTTTTGGCGCGGTGAAAGGTTAAGAATTTATCGCCCCAGCGTATGGCAAGCATCCAGTTAAGCGGACTGACCAAGTTTTACGGTAAACGCCGTGGCGTAGAAGAGGTTTCGTTAGAGGTAGGAGACCAAGAATTTTTGACGGTCTTTGGTCCGGCCGGAGCCGGCAAAACCACCACGCTGAACTTGATCGCGGGCATCGTTACACCTGACCGCGGTTCGATCCGCATCGGAGACAAAATCGTTGATGCACTGGAACCAGCCGATCGGAACGTGGCGATGGTGTTCGAGAGCTACGCGTTGTATCCGCAATTCACGGTTTATCAGAACATGGCCTTCCCGTTGCGCAGCCCGAAACATCGTCTGCCGGCGGCGGAAGTCGACCAGCGGGTGCGTCACTTCGCGACCATGCTGAAGATCGATCATTTATTGGACCGACAGATCCAAGCCTTGAGCAATGGACAAAGGCAACGAACGGCACTTGGCCGGGCACTGGTGCGCCGGCCAGATGTGTTCCTCATGGATGAACCGTTGAGCCATCTGGACGCGAAACTAAGACATTCGATGCGGGCAGAGCTCAAAGAAATGCGCGGCCAATTGGGCACCACCACGATTTACGTCACTCACGACTATCTGGAAGCGATGAGCCTGGGCGACCGTGTCGCCGTGATCAACCAGGGCAGGATTCTGCAGGTCGGTACCCCGGGAGAAGTTTATTTCCGGCCGGCAACGGTCGAAGTGGCCCAACTCTTTGGCGATCCGGAGATCAACCTGATTGAAGCTAAAATTCGTAACCGGCAGTCAACGTCGGTTCGGGTTGAAGCCTTGGGTGAAGATTGGAGTTTCTCGATTACTCCTGAGATCGGCTCCGCTCTGGACAAGTTACCCGGGGACAACGTCCAGCTCGGCTTTCGTCCGGCCGACGTCACGGTAGGGGTTAACGGCAACTCGAGTCTCCACGGTGTGGTCTACAGCTTTGAGCCGTTGGGGACTAAGTCGGTTCTAACCATCGATTCCGTCGCCGGCCAACGAGTCCGCGCGTTAGTAGACGGCCACAAAACCTTTCAAGTGGACCGCAGGATCGAGTTCACTGTTCCCTCAGTTTCTTTGATTTTCTTCGATCCCGAGAGCACGCGTTATCTGGTGCGCTCGACACGAACCGAAGGAGACGACTAACCATGGCGGAACTGATTTTAAAAGCGCTGACGAAGGTTTACGCGCAGGCTCAATTACCGGCGGTCGATCAACTAAACCTGGCCGTTCGCGATGGCGAGTTTATCGCTCTGTTGGGACCGTCCGGTTGCGGAAAATCCACCACTCTGCGGATGGTCGCCGGGCTCGAATCGGTGACTTCCGGGGAAATCCGTATCGGGAACAAACTCGTAAATGGTCTACACCCGAAAGATCGGGGTGTCGGGTTGGCGTTCGAGAATTACGCGCTTTATCCGCCCTTAAAAGTGCGGGACAACCTGGCCTTTAACCTGCGGGCACACGGGTTAGCCGCCAAAGAGATTAATCGGCGGGTGGATGAAATCGCTCGCACGCTTCAGATTCAAGAGTTGCTCGACCTCAAACCTGTGGGGTTAAGCAGTGGCCAAAAGCAAAGGGTGAATATGGCCAGAGCCATGGTGCGACGGCCATCCGTGCTGCTTCTCGATGAACCGCTTAGTCATCTCGACGCGCGGCTTCGGGTGGAACTCCGGACGGAGATCAAACGGTTACACGCAGAGCAGCGGTTCACGACCGTCATCGTAACTCATGACCAGTTGGAGGCTATGGCGCTCGCCGATCGGATCGCGGTCATGAACGAAGGGGTATTGCAGCAATTCGATACTCCGCTGGAGGTGTTCAACCATCCAGCCAACGAATTTGTGGCTGGTTTTTTAGGCGAGCCCCCCATGAATATCTTCCGCAGCGTGGTGGCCGATGCCGGTCGCCTCGTGATTCCGGATACCGACTTCACTCTCCCCGTCACGCCAGCCGTACAAAAGTTGGTCGGTTCGCGAAAAGAATTGAAGCTCGGCATCCGTCCATGGGGTATTCGGGTAAGCCAAACCCAAACGACCGGCTCGGTCCCGGGTGTGGTGACGGTAGTCGAAGATCTAGGAGACGAAACCCGAGTTGGTGTCCGATACGGCGAGGTTCTGATCATGTCGAGCATACCGGTCACACGCCGTTATCGGCCGGGCTTATCGGTCTTTCTCAGTTTCAACGAGGAAGATCTAAACCTCTTTGATTCGACAACCGGAGAGCGGCTTTCGGATGGTAGCTACGCGCCAGCTCCAGTAACGAATGACACTGCACAGAAAAGCAAAGTTCAGGCGCCTGTTACACGATAAGGAATTGAACACCCGACCCTTTCGTCTCTTCTAAACAACAAACGGAGATTTGTCCTATGAACCCCCAAACACTAGAAGTATCAACACCTGCTCCCCGCGCTGGTGCGGCGAACCAGGATCTACCTAAAACCATGCGTGCGGTGGTCGCTTATGCACCCGGCGACTATCGCTTGGAAACCGTCCCGGTGCCCCGTGCAGGCGCCGACGATATTATTGTAAAAGTTGAAGCCTGTGGAATCTGCGCGGGCGATATCAAGTCCTATGTGGGCGCCGAATCCTTTTGGGGTGGAAACGGCCAACCGAAGTACATCAAGGCGCCCATGATACCGGGGCACGAGTTTGTTGGGCATGTGGTCGAACTCGGTGAGAACGTCGAGAAACAAGGGAAATTCAAACTCGGCGATCGGGTTATTTCCGAGCAGATCGTTCCCTGCTGGGAATGCCGGTTCTGTAAATCGGGCCAGTATTGGATGTGCGAGAAGCACGATGTGTATGGATTCCAAAACAACGTGAACGGCGGTTTCGCCGAGTATATGCGTTACCCGAAAGAATCCATTAATCATCAGGTGCCGCAGGATCTCCCGCTCGAGCAAGCCATCTTGGTCGAACCGTTTGCTTGTTCCGCCTGGTGTGTGAAACGGGCCGATATTCAGCTCGACGATGTAGTGGTACTCGCGGGCGCTGGGACGCTCGGTCTTGGCATGGTAGGATGCGCCCGGCTGCGGAATCCGAAAAAACTGATCGTCCTCGACACCAAACCGGAACGGCTGGAGTTAGCCAAGAAATTCGGCGCCGATCTAGTCTTTAACCCGCTTAAAGACGATGTGGTGAAAATCGTTAAAGACATGACCGGCGGATACGGGTGCGACGTCTACATTGAAGCGACGGGACACCCCGATGCCGTCGTGCAAGGGTTACAGATGATCCGGAAGTTGGGGCGGTTCGTCGAGTTCAGTGTGTTCTCGCACGAGGTGTCTGTCGATTGGAGCATTATATCGGATCGGAAACAGCTGGATGTACTGGGAGTACACCTCGGCCCGTATCAATATCCATTTGTGATCGAAGGCATCGCGGACGGTCGTATCCCAACCGAAGGCGTGGTGACCCATCAGCTTCCTCTGGAGCAGTACAAGGAAGGTCTTGAGATGATGAAGAAGGGAGACAAGTCACTCAAGATTCTGCTGGTCCCGTAAATAAGTCGCTTCTCGTACTCGTTCTCGTCGTCGTCCCCGTCCTCGAATGTTGGTAGGTAGGTTGGTCCGTAGCCAGCAAACAAATCTTCGAGGACGAGGACGACGACGAAGGACGAGTAGGAAGCGCTGAGTGTTTGTATCGCGTTGAATCGTTTCAAAATCGAAGCCCTTCGCTACTCCGCTCTCCCCACACATGAAAGCCACCATTAGGAGTGTCGCTAAACTTGCCGGCGTCGCCCCTAGTACGGTCTCGCATTATCTCAACCAAACCGCGCCGCTGTCGGCGGCGACGGCTAAAAATGTCGAACAGGCAATCGC
>DASUWQ010000102.1:0-5358 GCA_036378375.1 Chthoniobacterales bacterium | reverse complement strand
CACGGACAAAGCGAACGTTGATAATTATAACGGCGCGGTCAACCGGGACCAGGCTTCGATTGATCTGGCGAAACTCAATCTCGAGTACTGCTATGTGCGTTCGCCAGGTAATGGCCGCACTGGGCGCCGGCTGGTTGATCCCGGCAACTACGTCGCCACGGGCGGAGCAACCTTAGTCAACATCCAGCTTCAAGATCCAGTTTACGTCGATTTTAACATCTCGGAGAATGACCTGGCACATCTTCGTGATAACGTTAGCCGGGGCAATCCGCTGAAGGTGGAGGTCATAGCACCCTCTCGGCCAGAGATCGCGAAGGCGGGTAAGCTGAGCTTCTTCGATAACAGCGTTTCCTCACAAGCAGGTACGGTGCTGCTTCGGGCCACGGTTCCCAATGAGGATCGTTATCTGTGGCCGGGCCAGTATGTCAACGTAACGCTGACGTTACAGGTCCTGAAGCATGCGCTGGTTGTCCCCGCTCAAACCGTTCAACTCGGGGGTAAAGGACCCTATCTGTTTGTGGTAAAGCCAGATAACACGGTCGAACAACGATTGGTTCCTCAAGGGGTGAGGTACCAGGATCTAGTGGTAGTCCCGGAAGGAGTACAAGCAGGTGAGACCGTGGTCGTCGAAGGCCAGATCACATTGGCAAATGGTACTAAGGTGAATCCTGAAGAGTATCCGTCGGCTACTCCCACACCGACCGCCGGAGGTTTGACCCAAAAAGGAAGTGAAGCCAACCGACCGGCTGAGGGTCAGAAGGAAAGTTCGATTGCTCAACCGACGCCTGCACTATGAATTTTTCGGAGCCTTTCATTCGGCGTCCGATCATGACGCTATTGTTGACGATCACCATCGTCGCTTTTGGGATCCAGGTTTTTCGACAGTTGCCGGTGAACGATCTGCCGGCCGTCGATTACCCGGTGATTCAGGTCACCGTCACCTATCCAGGTGCGAGCCCGGATACAATGGCGAACACGTGTGCAACCCCACTCGAGAAACAATTTCTGCAAACCCCGGGGTTAGATCTAGTGACGTCTACCAATCAGACTGGCACATCGACCTTGGTGTTACAATTCTCGTTGGACAAAAGCCTAGGGGACGCAGCCACTGACGTCCAAGCCGCTATATCTCGTGCTCAAGGCTTCTTGCCGACAGACCTGCCACAGCCTCCGTCGTTCACCAAGACCAACCCGAACGATCAGCCAATCTTCTACATTGCTTTGGTCAGTGACACGATGCGGGAAGGCGACCTGTTTGACTATGGTAACACCAATCTTGGTCAACAGATCGCGATCATCAACGGAGTTAGTCAGGTCCAGGTTTATGGCGCCAGGACGGCGATCCGAGTTAAAGTCCAGGTAAATAAACTTTCTTCTCTCGGGCTCACTATGACCGACGTGACCAACGCGGTCTTCCAAAGCACGGCTTATCTCGGTGCCGGACAGTTCGATGGAAAAGATCGCACTTATCTTTTATTTCCGAACGGGCAACGCACGACTCCTCAGCAATACGAGAACGTAATCATCGCTCAACCAAACGGTCAGCCCGTCTATCTGAGGGATGTCGCCAAGGTCGTTAAAACCGTAGAAGACGAGCGGATCAATCGAAATTTCTGGGCCCGAAACTACGGCGAGGCGCCGGCAGAAGTAGTTCTGGCGATTAGCCGGCAGGCAGGTGCGAATGCGGTTGAAGTTGCTAACAGAATAAAGGGTTTACTGCCCACCTTCCGCGCTCAGTTACCGGGATCCGTTCAGATGATCCCGCTCTATGATCGTTCAAAGACCATTATTGCGAATGCCGACGAAGTCGAACATACCCTCCTAATTGCATTCTTCTTAGTAGTCGTCGTCATCTTTGCGTTTCTCGGCCGGGCCACTGACACGTTTATTCCCATCGTTGCTTTGCCGCTTTCGATGCTGGTCACGTTCCTAGTTATGGGAGCACTGAACTTCAGCATCAATAACTTAACCTTGATGGCACTGACTTTAGCCATCGGTTTCCTGGTCGATGACGCCATCGTGTTTCTGGAGAACACCGTGCGTCTCATGGAAGCGGGTCAGAACCCGATGCAGGCGGCACTGAATAGCGCACGGCAGATCACTTTTACAATCGTGGCTATGACGGTTTCGCTAGCAATTGTCTTTCTGCCCTTGGTGATGGTGACGGGGATCATCGGTCGAATTTTCCGTGAGTTTTCAGTCACTATCATCGTGGCTATTTTTGCTTCTGGTCTCGTGTCGATCACCTTAACCCCCATGATGTGCTCGCGGGTGCTTGGTCCGCGCAGCCACGATGAAAGAACCTGGATGGAACGGACCGTTGGGCATCTGTTCAAGAGGATAACTGCGGTTTACGGGCGCAGCCTCTATTTCTTTCTGCGCCATCGTTGGATCTCTGCTTTGACCTGGGGTGCGTCTTTCGCGCTCACCATTTGGGTCTTCGGGTTGCTTCCGAAAACGTTTATTCCAGCCGGGGACAGCTCATTTATCCGGGGAATTCTGATCTGTCAGGAAGGCATCTCTCCCGATAGAATTAAACAGTTGCAAAAGCAGGTCGATCTCGTGCTTCGGCAGAATTCGGCGGTTGATGAGTCCTTTACTTTAGCCGGCTTTTCCCAAGGGCTCCCTTCCAATCAAATGCTGGCTTTAGCCTTTCTCAAAGACCCAAGCCAGCGCCCGCCAATTACGAAAATTGTGGGCGAGCTGGCTCAAGCGATAGCCCAGATTCCAGGCATTATCCCGCTGCTGCGGCCCGATCCGGTTTTACAGATTAGCACCGGCGCCACCAAGAATAACCAAGGCCAATATGCTTTCGCCATCTCCGGAGTTGACGCCGATCAAGTCTATGAGGCGGCCCTTCAGATGATGGCCAAGTGCCGCCAATATCCTGGGTTCGCTACCGTTTCTTCGGATTACTTTGCGAATACGCCGGTGCTGGGAGTCGGGCTGAATGATCTCCAGTTGCAATCGTATGGACTGACCAACGTGAACGTCGAGCAGCTGTTTAAGAACGCTTATTCGCAGAACTATACCTATCTGATCAAAACGCCGGTCGATCAGTACAAAGTTATCGTTGAGGCCGAGGACACGCAGCGGAGCGATCCCAGTGACATCAATCGTCTTTATTTCAAGCCCTCCGGAACCGGCGGGATGATTCCAAATCAGACCGTAACCAGCCCGCAAGCGTCAGTTGGCCGGTTGGCCGTGAACCATATCAATCAGTTCCCTTCAGTCACCTTATACTTCAATTTAAAGCCGGGTGCAGCGACGGGCGACGCTACTGCGTTTATCCAAAAAACCGCCGCGGAAGTGCTGCCCCCAACGATTCGCGGCCAGCTTCAAGGCGAGGCGCAGACTTTCAGCGAGACCTTTTCCCAGCTAGGGGTCTTATTGTTTGTGGCCGTGTTTATCATGTATGTCATCCTCGGAATCCTTTATGAGAGCTGGTTTCATCCGATTACCGTGTTGTCCTCTTTGCCGGTGGCCGCGGTCGGTGGTCTCTTCACCTTGCTTGTCTTTCACTCCGACCTCTCGCTGTATTCCTATATCGGCATGTTCATGTTGATCGGTATTGTGAAAAAGAACGGCATCATGATGGTCGATTTTGCGGTTGAGCAACGCAGAGCTGGTAAAACCCCAGTCGAGGCGGTTCATGAGGCCAGCGTCGAACGATTTCGTCCCATCATTATGACCACTCTGGCTGCCCTAATGGGGGCGATTCCAATCGCGGTCGGCTTCGGCGCCGATGCTGAAAGTCGGCGGCCGCTTGGCCTCATTTTGGTTGGCGGCCTGATCGTCTCGCAACTAATTACCCTCTATGTTACTCCTGCACTGTACCTGTATCTCGAAGACATCCAGGACTGGACTGCCAAGCTCTACGCAAAAATTCGTCCCAGACATGAGGTGGAACCTCAGGGTGTTCACGGTTAGCGGTTGGCAGGATGGCCAAATGCATCAAGAGACTTTCCACGGATGGGACCAATAGGACTAATGGGACTTATAGGTTGGAACGGCCAACCGTGAACCGTGAACTCAATCTATCTGATTCGGCACGGCGAGACCGAGTGGGCAAAGAATGGCCGCCATACTGGGCGCACTGATATTGCTCTGACAGACACCGGACGCGAGCAAGCTGGATTCCTTTTACCGATTTTCGACGAGGTCAAATTTACCCGTATCCTTAGCAGTCCGCTCCAACGCGCGCTGGAAACGGCAAAGCTCGCTGGGCTTACCTCGAGGGTGGAACCGGATAAAGAACTGCAGGAATGGGACTACGGTGATTACGAAGGGCTGACCACACAACAAATTCGAGATCAGGTGCCCGGTTGGAGCATTTGGACACACCCTTGTCCTAACGGAGAAACGATCGAGCAGATATCTCAGCGGGCCGACCGGGTTGTGGCCGCGCTTCGGTCGATCGCAGGTAATGTGGCGATTTTCTCTCACGGCCACTTTCTTAGGGTATTGGTATCTCGCTGGATTGGTCTTTCTGCAGATCATGGCAGTCGTTTTCTGCTCGGCACTAGCACTCTTTCAATCTTGGGCTACGAGAGCGCACTTCCGGTGATCAAGACTTGGAATGGCCCGTTGATCACCGCCGCTTGTGCTATCCCGTGGAAACGGCCAAGCGTACCTTAGTGTCCTGTCGGCGCTGTTTGGTGCCCTCGCCCCTGCGTTGTATCTTCGCTTCATGAGACCATTGGCGGAACAGACGATTCTTATTACAGGCGCTACCAGTGGATTGGGATTAGCTTTGGCTCAGGCTTTGGCGGAAAGAGGAGCCACGGTGCTCCTTCACGGAAGAGATAACCAACGCGGAAGAGCGATCCTTGATGAAATCAGCCAGGAAACCGGGAACGGAAAGTTGCAGTTCTATTGTGCGGATCTCGCCTCGCTAAAGCAGACCGCTGAGCTCGGTCGACGGGTAGCCGCTGAACAACAACGTCTTGATGTCCTCGTCAACAATGCTGCCGTCGGCTTTGGCAAAGACTCTTCCAAAAGAGAGATGAGCCAGGATGGCTACGAACTCCGTTTTGCGGTCAATTATTTGGCCCCGCACCTCTTAGCTCAAGGATTGCTCCCCAAGCTCAAAGCTTCTGTTCCCGCCCGGATCGTGAACGTCGCGTCCGTAGGGCAGGCGCCGTTGAATTTCGACGATATTATGTCGGAACGCGGTTACTCGGGCGTCACGGCCTATCGGCAAAGCAAGTTGGCGATGGTTGCTTGGACATTTGATCTCGCTGCCCAATTGGCCAATACCGGGGTGACCGTCAATACTCTTCACCCGGCCTCCCTGATGCCGACGAAGCTGGTTTTGGAAGCCGGTTGGAGCGTAATGAGCACCGTGGAGGAGGGGTT
>DASUWQ010000101.1:0-8056 GCA_036378375.1 Chthoniobacterales bacterium | reverse complement strand
ATTGCCAATTCATTGCGACTTTGGTGCAGGGCAGGATTGCTCCTTAAGTATAATTGCGGCTGTCTAGTTCCGGATCAAAGGTCACGTTTGTCTATCAATCTTCGTGCGCTTTGTGTCCTTGTCTGGCGAAGCTAAAGGGGGGAGACGGGGCGAAGTCTGCTTTGTGGTGAAATCCTCTGCGTCTCTGTGGTGAATTTGGTTGCTAAAACCCAGTAAGCGATTAGAGGCTTTCGCAGCTCAGAGAGTTCAATCGAAAAACGCTTATGAAACTCGAAGGTAAAACGGTGCTCGTCACAGGGGGAGGCCAGGGTATTGGCCAAGGGATTGCTTATCGGCTAGCCGAAGAAGGCGCAGATATTGTCATCGACTACGTAGGGAACCCGCAACCGGCGAACGACACCGTCGCTCAGATCCAGAAAAGAGGACGCAAAGCTTTGGCGGTACAAGCCGACATTTCATCGGTCGATCAGATTCACGCTATGATGAAGCAGGCAATCGACCACTTCGGCACTGTCGATGTGCTCATCAACAACGCGGGGGTGGAAAAGCATGCCTCGATCTGGGAAGCGTCCGAGCACGACTACGATTTGGTTTTGAATATCAATTTGAAAGGGGCGTTCTTCGCCAGCCAAGCGTTTGTTCAGCACCGCATGGCCGTGAAAAAGCCGGGCAAGATTATTAATGTCAGTTCCGTCCACGAAGATCTGCCGTTTCCGCATTTCACGTCGTATTGTGCCAGCAAAGGCGGCATGAAAATGATGATGCGAAACCTTTCAATCGAATTGGCGCCTTACGGAATCACGGTCAATAACATAGCCCCCGGCGCAATCGAGACACCGATCAACACCGCGCTTCTGAATGACCCGGGTAAATTGAAGGCGCTGCTTGAGAATATCCCGCTCGGCCGCCTAGGACAGGTGAATGATGTCGCCGGGGTAGCGGCTTTTCTGGCCTCGTCGGACTCCGACTATATTACCGGTACTACCATCGTCATCGATGGCGGTTTGACCTGGAACTATAGCGAGCAATAAGAAAATCAGTGAGAAGTGAGAGGCGGACCCTGGAACCCCGTGAAAGGTGATTGGTGATTGGTGATTGGTGCCGCCAAGCGGCTGCTTGAGATAGTACAGGGCGCGGTAACTATCACTTTTCACCTTTCACGGGTTCCAGGTACAGGCTTCTCACCTCTCACCAATCACTTCTCACTTCTCACGCTGCGAGTTATGGATCTCATCAGCACGCATAGCCCGCAAAAGACAGCCGATTTATTGGAATCGTTTCTTTCCGGCAAAGGCATGAAGATTTTTGCGCGGATCGATCAAGCAGCAGAGGCCGCTGCTGTTGGCTTAGAACTGCGGCCCACGATCCTCCTCCTTTTCGGGAATCCCAAGGCAGGAACACCGTTAATGGTACAATACCCAAATCTCGCTCTAGATCTTCCACTGAAAGCCTTGGTTTGGGAAGAAGCCGGTCAAGTGCACGTCACCTTCACCAGCCCGGAGGAACTAAAAGAACGGTACAATCTACCGATTACGCCGTTTGAAGCCGTGCCAGGTCTATTGAAGACTGCATTGGGTACAGGCTAGGGCAGGCTTCTCACATCTCACCACTCACTTCTCACGTGAAGCCTAAATTTCCCAGGTCAACGCGGTCTCCGCTCGCTCGAGGGATACCAGTCGAGGGCGCGTGGCGTGGCGAACCGCGTGCATGCCTCCCATCACGTTGGTCAGACGTTCGAACCCTTCGGCCTCCAGGAGGCTTGCTGCAATCGAACTGCGGTAACCGCTTCCACACAGAATGATCAGGGGCGCATTATGAGCAAAACCCGCCGAGCGTTGTGAAAGTCGCGGCAAGGGGATATTCACTGCACCCTCCAGGTGGTCCTGGGTCCATTCCGGCACGGACCGGACATCCAGAACCGTCGGCCGATTCCCACTCTCTAACAGTTCAGCAAAATCTCGTGCTCCGATCTGTGTGATTTGCAGGGTCTCGCCTAAATCGTCTGCTGGCACGAAGCCCATGACATGATCAAATCCGATCCGGGATAGTTCGAGCCGGGCGCGTTTTACCTCCGATTCATAGTCGGCCACTAATACGATCGGCAGGTCAGGGTTAACAAAGAACCCGCACCAAACCGCGAAAGAGGGGCTAGCAATCCCAATATTCAAACTGCCGGCAACATGGGCGTCGCCAAACAAAGCCGGGGCCCGTAGATCCAGGACGGTCGCGCCTTCCTGCCTGAGTGCGTCGAATTCGGAGATCTCTAGACGCCTAATTTCAGGGAGATCAGAAAAGGGTGGGGCGCCAAGCAGATTAATCGTCACGGAACGGCTGAAATAAGCTGGGCGATCCGGCAAGTTGCTCACCATGGCGTCGACAAATTGCTGCTGATTGCTCAATTGCAGAGCCCAGTTCGTTGCCGTCTCCTGACCGATGGTAGTGAACGGCGCCGAAGAAATCTGGCGGCCGCACAATGACCCCGCACCGTGCGCGGGATAGACTTTCGTTTCGGGCGGAAATTTTAAGAGCTTGTTGAAGAGCGAGTCGTAAAGCCGGGTGGCCAGGTCGGTAGCCGGAAGTTCACGATCCCGTAGATCGGGTCGGCCAACATCGCCCGCAAAAAGGGTATCACCTGAGAACACCGCAACCGGGAAGCGATTTTCGTAGACGCACAGGCAAATACTGTCCGGTGAGTGACCGGGTGTGTGTAAAAACGTCATCTCAATCGAGCCTACATTGAAACGGTCGCCTTCTTTGAGATCCTGATGAGTAAAGGTGGCTGGAGCTTGATCCGAGATAAAAATTGTTGCGCCCGTTCGCGCTGCCAACTCGGCATGACCGGCCACGAAATCCGCATGCGGATGCGTCAGAAAAATCGCTTTTAGGGACAACTTATTCTTAGCCAGATAGTCCAAGTAGCCATCCACCCTCCGTTCGGGATCAATGACGATCGCTTCGCTGTCCGATGTCATGATGTAAGAGGCATGCGCCAATCCAGAAACAAAGAATCGTTCAACGTGCATACTCTGAAGGTGAGACGAGAGAGGCGTACCCTCGAACCCGGTGATTGGTGAAAGGTGAAAGGTGATTGGTGATTGGTGATTGGTGATTGGTGCAGCCAAGCGGCTGCCGGGGTTACGAAGGTAACCCATGCACGCGTAGGAGACGAGATAAAAGCTGGAAGATGCAGACGCAAAATCGCGCAGCCGCGGGGCTGGAAAGCATCAAGTCATGCTCTCTGATCCAGCCGAGCAATGATTAGCTCCGTAGGAGCGAAATCTTTATAGCTAGCTGCGCGAAAAAAACGTGGCAGCTCCGTAGGAGCGACATCTAGCTCGGAACGTAACTTGACCGACGCCGCGCCCTCTTAGATGTCGCTCCTACGGAGCTGACCCCCTTTTTTGCACCGCCAGCTATAAAGATTTCGCTCCTACGGAGCTGCGCATCAGCTCCTGAATCAAGGCATGATTCGCCATGGTGGCAGCTGCGGTCCACCAATCACCAATCACCAATCACCTTTCACCGGGTTCGAGGGCACGCGTCTCACCTTCAAGATCCCATCCGGCAATCGCGTCTGCCACGGCTTCCAGCGACGAATATCTCGGTTGGTAATCGATAAGTCGTTGGGCCTTCGCGATACTACAATTTGGGCTATGCGCGATGTGGTCCCAGGTAGCTGCGGCTTCTTCCGGAGAAACGGTTTCTTTCCATTGTTCCCAGGATTGGAACTTGAGATTGGCTTCGCGGCCGAATTGCGCGGCAATCTCTTCCGCATAGCCTCGCAGTGAGAGGGCCGCAGGCGAGACCACATGAAAACTTTCTCCGATGGCGGCTCCCCGGTTAATCAGGGCTTGGCAAAATGCTTGAGCGACGTCATACGCGTGAACGTGGTGTATCGTCTCCAGTCCGAGATTCGGGAGAGACAGCTGTTCGCCTTGAGCCAATGTTTTAAATACCGCCGGATTGAAATGCCCCGCCGGGTTTAATGGGTTCCACCCCGGACCTACAATGTGTCCAGGGTGCAGAATCGTTACCGGGAAATCGTGTGTGCGCGCCTCCTCCAGGAGGTAAGCTTCGATGGCGGCCTTTTGTATCCCATACTCGCCAAAGGGTCGGCGCGGTTGTTCCTCGGTCGTGGGTACTTGCACACTTGGGCCATGGACCCAGATCGTTCCGCAGTGCAGGAAATGCTGAATTCTTCCGTTTAACGCGGTGACCAGTTGTTTCGCGCTTTTTAGCGTGAAACAAATAAGATCGATCACAACATCCGCATTTAACTCCGCGATCTGCCGTCCAAAACTCCCACTTCGTTCGGCTGCTTCCCGATCCACTTTAACCCGTCGAACAGACCGCCAGGCTGGGTGCGACTGATACGGTCTTCGTTCGCCCCGGCTGACCAAGATCACTTGATGGCGCGCCGCCACCAACCGAGGGATGAGATAGGTTCCAATGTGCCCCGTTCCTCCGATTACCACGATGAGCATAGAGAGTTAAAGGTTTTAGGTTTTAAGTTCTAAGTTCCAGGTTGGTATACCGTCCGCGAGCTCTTCTCGCGCGATTTCGTTGTCAGGCAACCTAAAACTTAAAACCTATAACCTAAAACTTATTACTCTTTGGGCGGATAGATCCGGTGACGTCGGTGTGGGGAGATTACCTTCAGACAGCGGATGAACAAATAAAAGCCGCCGAATAGGAACGAGAGGATGAGAAAAAGCAGAAAGAACGCGCGTGGCGTACTCGTTTCACCGTATAAGAGACCTGCAACCACGCTGGCCGTTCCCAGACAGATAATACTACCGATCCCATTTGCTAGTATCAACCCACACTTCCGAAGAAAAGTAAGATAAATTGAAGCCAATGCTGTCCCGTAGGATACGGCCGTATGAGGTGAGTCGCAAGGGGGTAGGGCGAGGAACTTACCGCGCATTTGAGGTTAGGTAAGTTAGATCTGTCGATGAGCATCTCGAGAGGGGTTTTGTCTCGCAGCCAAGCTCCGTAGGAGCGAAATCTTTATAGAGAATCCAGCTACCAAATATCTGTCTAGCTCCGTAGGAGCGACATATTCGCGAGCAGATTTCACGCACCGGTTTGCAGTGCATTGCGAACATCTGAGACGCTTTCCTTTGATGCCGACCAAATGCCGCTCCTGCGGAGCGCTCGGCGATTTCGCTTCGTGTCGTTTCTATAAAGATGCCGCTCCTAACGGAGCTGGTCCGTCAGCTGACTATGCCCTCTGGATTAAACACCTCCGCATTTTCGGTTTCCAGGCAGTACGTGCCTGGCTACGGTTTTAGTTTCCACAGAACATTCCGTGCACCTGTCATGAAAAAGCTCCGTAATGCCCCGATCTCAGTTAAGGCCGGCCATCTCGAATTTCTGAAACTGAATGCAGAGAGATATGACTGGCGCGATGCTTATCATTCGATTCTCACGTTAACTTGGCCTCAATTCGCCGGGCTGATCTTTGGCACTTACGTGCTGATCAACGTATTCTTTGCGGCGCTATATTGGGCTGGTGGAAAAAGCATCGCTGAATTACCTCCCGGTTCCTTTCTCGACGCTTTTTTCTTCAGTGTTGAGACCCTGGCTACGGTCGGCTATGGCCATATGTATCCGGACAGCTTATACGGGCACATCATCGCCACACTGGAGATCATCGTCGGTATGTTCGGTATGGCCGTCGTGACTGGCTTAATTTTTGTCAGATTTTCCCGTCCAACGGCCAGGATCCTTTTCAGTAAGTCTCCGATTATAGGACCGTTCGACGGCGTACCCAATTTGATGTTTCGGGTGGCCAACCTGCGGCATCACGCAATGGTGGAAGCCGAATTTAGAGTGATGCTGATTCGAAGCGAGGCCACCAAGGAAGAGCCGGACGTCCGGCGTTTTTATACGTTAAAGCTCGATTTCGATCGTCTGATCGCGTTTCCAGCCGCGCTAACCATCCGCCATCGAATCGATGAAACCAGCCCATTGTATAGGTTGACGGCCGAGGATCTGAAAAAGAATGATACCCGGATTTTGGCTTCCATTGTCTGTATCGACACGGTGATTCCAGCCCCAATACAAAGCGCGGTCGACTATTCCCACGATGAGATTCTCTGGAACCGGCGATTTGTCGAGATCTACACGGAACATGGCAAAGGCCGGTTCGCGGTTGACTACAGTCGAATCCACGACACCGAAGAGGTCAGCAGTTAGCGGTTTGCGGTTGCCGAGAAGGGACACAAAACCTCTCAACCGCAGATGAACGCAGATTTACGCACATAAAAGGACTAAGAACTGCTCTCGGGGCTGGATCTCCATTTGGGTTTATAGATCGGGGTTGACCGGGAGGGACCATTAAAAATCGATCGTTTTTCTCGGAGTCTGACCGTGCCCTCTGTGTCTCTGTGTGAAATTTGGTTTTCATCTTCCTTTCTCGCTAATTTTTGGATGCATTTTCTTACTGTCCGGCTACGCTTCCTGCCGGAGATCCCGCTGACCCTCCCAATTTGTCGGGATCTCTAAAGCCAACCCTCCCGATAGATAGTAAGACGCTGCTGGGCTCTTCTGGCTTGGTCCGGCCGCGGTGTGAGTGAACACTAACCGAAATACGAATGATCAGAATACGTGTGCTTGATATAAAAAAGGGAGTTTGGCGATCGACGGAATCAGAGCGACCCCGGTTCGTTGCCGTTCTGTCTTGTGCATTAGCGATGAGCTTGGCGCCGCTGGGTGCGTCGGCGCAGGATAAGGCGGCCGTGCTGCTTCCCGGAAGTATTAATGACCAAAGTTGGAACGCCCAAGGCTACGCCGGCGTCTTGAGTTTGAAGGAAAAAGGTTGGGACGTCGCTTATTCGGAAAACGTGCAACCGGCGGATATGGCGCAGGCGCTTCAAGATTATGCCCGCAAAGGTTATACCCTGATCATCGGGCATACGGGCCGGTTCCTTTCTCCGATGCAGTTGGTGGGCGTTAAATTCCCCAAGACCACTTTTATTGTGGGGTCCGGCAACGCCGGCTTCGGAAAAAACGTCGCCTCAATCGACTTTGATAATACCCAGTTTGGTTACCTGATCGGGGTAATGGCCGCCCGCATGAGCAAGACAGGCAAGATCGGGTCGGTCAATGGTCTGGAGGGACTTCCCAATGTGGTCGCGCAGGTAGGCGCTTATCGGAAAGGCGCTAAAAGTGTCAACCCGGATATCCAGGTAAAGGTGATTTACGTTCAAGATATGGAGGACGCGGCAGCGGCTAAAGAAGCAGCTCTCTCGCTAATCGCATGGGGCGCGGATTACCTCAGCGGAAAACTGAATGCCGGCCAGCTCGGCATTATTCAAGCGGCAAAAGAAAAAGGGATCCATGCTAATGGCCGGTCAGTTGAAGACACCGCTATTGCACCGGACACGGTTTTGACGAATATCGTCGAAAAATGGGGAGACATGTATGCGGCCGCCGGAGATGAAGCAAAAGCCGGGACTTTAGGTGGGAAATTCGAGCTCTACGGTCTGAACTCGAAAGGATGTACCGGCGCGGAGTTGCTGTACGCAAAGGACAAAGAGTTGAACCCAGCCATACCGCAAAACGTCGTGGATGAGATACAAGCGGTGAAAAAGAAGTTCGCGTCCGGCGAATTGAAGGTCAGCGTCACCAAGGACGATGCCCGAGGCGGGATCTAAGCGGTAGGGACGAGGTCTGCTCGTCCGGTTCGCTATACTATCCGGCTGTGCGTAATGCCCCGGTCCATAAAGCGGACGAGCGGGAGCTCGTCCCTACCGGGGTTGCTAGGCTTCTATCCTGAAAGGACAACAGGACTCAGCCCGGGATTTCAACCCGGGTACTGGGCAGAATAGAACCCGCCCTGAAAGGGCGGAAGACGAGGTGATATGGATGGTTTGCTAGATCAACGTTCGCCCCAGACGCAACAGTTCTATCGCCCCTTCAGCATCTCCAACCCGCTGCGCGGGTGCAATTCGGACAAGGAACATTCTTTTTTGCGAGCAGCGGCGCGTTTGGTCGGCTAAAGCAAGCAGTTACCAACGAGGAGGCTTGGCAAGTAATCCGCCTGCCCAGT
>DASUWQ010000100.1:0-4079 GCA_036378375.1 Chthoniobacterales bacterium | reverse complement strand
GTTCTCGATGGCTGGTGGTGTGAAGGTTACAACGGAAGAAATGGTTGGCCGATCGGACCGGAAATCAAAGGTGGCAGCGTCCAGTTTCAAACGGAAGTCGACATCGACAGCCTGTTTAACATTCTCGAAAACCGAATCATTCCGCTTTATTACGCAAAGCCGGATGGAAGGCTACCGCTGGCCTGGCTGCAGTTGATGCGGGAATCCATTCGTAGCGTTACCCCGGAGTTTAACACTCACCGCATGGTCAAAGAGTACAACGAGCGATTATATGAACCGGCCGCTACCTCTTTCCGGACATTATCCGCAAACGGATGCAAGGCCGCGATTGACCTCGCGGATTGGAAACACAAGACCAGGACAGATTGGCCGCAGGTTAAAATCCATGACGTTGAGGTCTCTCTCCAAGAAGGCAGCCGGTTGTTTGTAGGAGAAAAGTTAACCATCTCTGCCAGCGTTTTCTTGGGTCCGGTCGATCCTTCTCATGTCCGGGTTCAAGCCTATATCGGAGAGACTGACAACGGATCACTAGAGAAGCCGTACGCGGTGGATCTACCGCGATTTGCAAAGGAGAAGACCGCAGGGTGGTTCCGATTCACCGGCGATATTACCAGTTCTGATAGCGGCAGCTATGGTTTCAACTTGCGAGTGATCCCAACGCATCCGCACCTGATCCAGGATCATGAATTACGTTTGATTACCTGGGCGAGCTGAGAGTGAGGAGGAGTTCAAGGAGTTCAAGGAGTTCAAGGAGTTCAGGAGTTGCAGGAGCCTGTCAATAACACTCCTCGCCCTCGTCGCGGCAAGAGGTTCGGAGGAGCCCTTTTACTCTTGCAATTTCGAGACCCGTACCACCCTAAACTCCTGAACTTCCGACTTCGCTACCGACAGAACTCTCACCTGATAGATGCTACGTCTGACAAGCCTGAACTCCTGAACTCCTGAACTCCTGAACTCCTTGAACTCCTCGAACTCCTTGTACTCCTTGCCTGGGTAACCGATATTGCGGCGATCGTGGCCGCGTTTACACCCGCTTTCTCGACCTGTTGGAATTCGGAGCGTCATACCCGCGGAGACCGCATGCTCGCGGAGATATGGGAGCTGGGATTTCGCCAGGTCGAACTTGGTCACGGCGTCCGGCTGTCGCTGATACAAGGAATCGCTGCATTCGTCCGGGATCATGATATAGCGATCACTAGCCTTCATAATTTCTGTCCGCTCCCGCTCGAAATTTTTCACGCGTCACCGGATTGTCTCCAGTGCACTTCTGCCGATGCCGGCGAAAGGAACCGCGCCCAACGACATACTTTTGCCACCATCGATCACGCGGTTACATTCGGCGCTCGATACGTTGTTCTGCATCTTGGCTTCGCGCCGATGCGAGACGAGACCAAGCGGCTAACTAAGTTAATCCACCAAGGTAAGATTTTCGGGAGAACCTTTGTCCAAACGAAGTTACGCGCCTTGAAGGAACGCGAAAAGGCCGACGTGTATTCCCGGGTTCGGGATTGGCTGGTTCCGGTCGTCGAACATGCTAAGCAAGCTCGCATCAAGCTCGGCATCGAGAATCGTATCGAGCTCAATACATTCCCTAACGAGTGCGAATTCCAGAGACTGTTCGACGATTTTAAAGAACCGGTCCTCGGCCGCTGGCACGATTTCGGTCATGCCCAGGTCCGCCAAAATCTCACACTCCACGATCATGCGGAAAGGCTGCGAGCGGCTGCTCCACGATTATTTGGCTGCCACGTCCATGACGTCATCTATCCAGATCGCGATCATCGGATTCCGCTAACGGGGACAGTTCCGTTTACGGAACTTCTTCCTATCGTACCAGCACACGCACCATTGGTTTGGGAACTCGCACCGTCAGCGCAAGCCGATGCGATTCGGGCTGCCTTAGAAAAATGGCGAGAACTGTTCCATCAAGATGCCGGAAACGCCAAGAACGCCGCTTAATAGCGCGCCCCAGGATTTGCAAACCCGACCACGGGTCACTGTCCATTTTGCCATCACTGTTGACGGCAAAGTCTCCACTCCAAATCACACTCCGGCCCAGTTCACCTCCGCTAACGATAAAAAGCGGCTGCTAGAGGTGCGGTCCGAAAACGATGCCGTGATGGTAGCAAAAGGCACTCTGCAGACGGATCGCATGTCTTTAGGCTTACCAGATCAGAAGTTGCGGAATGAACGATTGCGCCGCGGCGCATCTGAAGAACCGCTCCGGGTCATCGTTTCAGCAACCGGCGACATCCGACTCGATCTGCCGATCTTTCAAAATCCGGGAGCGCCTATCGTTCTTTATACCACAACCAGGATGCTTAGTTGGAAACGGGCCGAGCTCGAATCAAAGGTGGCGATTTATGAGGCCGGCAAAGATCAAGTCGATCTACTTTACGTTTTGAGCCATCTTTTTTCCCGCTACCAGGTGCGCGCGGTCGTTTGTGAGGGTGGGCCAACGCTGGTTAGGTCTTTGGCTAAAGTCGACCTGATCGACAGGATCGCTCTGACAATAGCAGCCAAGCTGTTCGGCGGAAGATCTGCCCCCAGTCTGACCGGATTGCCAGGCGATTTTCTGCCTGCCAGTCGCCATTTTCAACTGGTGAACCATGAGATCGGTGTTAACGAGTTCTACCTAACTTACAAACACGAGGTATGCACCAGGCGAACTCTATTGTGATGAACGCCCCCAAACTGCGCATTTTCGAGGTCGCAGCCGATCTCGAGAGGTGGCCCAAGTTTCTGCCCCACTATCGTTACATTCATTACCTGGAAAGAGGCTCTAACCGGAATGTAGTCCGGATGGCGGCTCGGCGCGGGAATATTCCGGTGTCTTGGGTGTCTGAAGAAGTAATAGATCCTGACAAATATGAAGTGCGTTTTCGTCATCTTAAAGCTTGGACGAAAGGAATGGAAGTTGTCTGGACGTTTGTCGAACAACCCTCAGGCGTGCTGGTATCGATAGCTCATGACCTTCATTTTCGAATTCCGCCACTCTCTCCCATTGCTGAACCAATCATTGGCGGTTTCTTCATCGGTTACGTCGCCAATCAGACGTTAAAACATATGAAAGCCTATGTGGAGGGCCTGCCGCATCGAAGTGCCGCGGGAGAGCCAAACCAGTCACGGGGAAGCGAAGCGCAGGCGGACCTGTCACGCCAAAGCGGAGCCAAGCCGGATACCTCCCGCAGCAGCGAAGCGGAGGCGGATGCATGAGACGAGTTGTGGTGACCGGCCTGGGGCCGGTAACGCCAATCGGCGTCGGCAAAGAAGCTTTTTGGCAAGGGATCCTGAACGGTAAGTCGGCGATCGGTCCGGTTACGCGATTCGATGCCACCCGGTTTAATGCTAAGGTCGCGGCGGAGATCGACAATTGGGAACCGGGTAGATACTTCCCGCCTCACCGCCTTAAGCGATTGGATCGTTACGCGCAATTCGCGGTGACGTCAGCAAAGCTCGCTCTTGATGATAGCGGGCTTTCTTTTTCGCCTAACAATCCCCAAACCCGCGTGGGAGTCAGCTTCGGCAGCGCACTTGGAGGTGTCTCTAACGCCGAACATCAGCACGCTTCTTATGTCCAGGGCGGCCCAAAGGCGGTCCATCAAACCATTGCGCTCCAAGTGTTTGGAGGGTCCGCCCACTGTAATATTGCGATCGAGTTCGGACTGCGCGGCGTCGGTACCACCAACTCGAATAGCTGTGCCAGCGGCAATGTAGCGATCGGAGAAGGCGCTCGTTATATCCGCGATGGATTCGCCGATGTGATTATCGCCGGCGCAGCCGAAGCTCCTCTCAGTCCACTCTCCTACGGTGCATTTGCTTTCATCAGAACCATGAGTCGCCAAGAAGCATCCATCGCTTGCCGGCCGTTTGATCTGAATCGTGATGGGTTTGTCATGGGCGAAGGCGCAGCCAGTCTCATTCTCGAAGAGTACGAACATGCCGTCGCCAGAGGCGCCCGCATTTACGCAGAAGTCGTGGGTTACAGCTTAAACAATGATGCCTTTCATATGACTACACCGTTGCCCAGCGGCGAGTCGTGCATCCGAGCAATGGCCGACGCCTTGAGCCAGGCGCAA
>DASUWQ010000099.1:0-13177 GCA_036378375.1 Chthoniobacterales bacterium | reverse complement strand
TTTTGGTCAGTCCTGCCTCGCTTACAGATGCTTGTCTCCTGTTAACTAACCTCTCCACCAGGCAGAAACTGACCGGGATCAGAAAAACCGCGATGGCGCAGGCAGCGAACATTCCACCGATCACGGTCGTGCCCATGACTTTGCGGGCAATCGCGCCAGAGCCGGAAGCCATCCAAAGTGGTACGCATCCGAGGATGAAGGCAAAAGAGGTCATCAGAATTGGCCGGAGTCGCAACCGAGCCGCGGCGAGAGCCGCGTCTACTAACGGAGTGCCCCGTTCATATTCGACCTTGGCAAACTCAACGATCAAAATGGCGTTCTTGGCGACCAGTCCGATGATCATAACCAAACCGATTTGGGCAAAGACGTTGTTCTCGATTTGAACGAGATAGGAAGGCAGAAATAGCCCGTTAATTGACCGCCGCAAATAGAGCATGCCAAATGCCCCGAAAACCGCGATCGGTGTGCTCAAAAGTACGCTGAACGGAAGCGACCAACTTTCGTACAACGCGGCCAAAATCAGAAACACAAACAAAAGCGAAAAACCAAAGATGGCAGCCGCCGGCACACCTTGTTGAGTTTGTTTCTCTTGGAACGACATGCCCAGATAATCGTATCCCATGTCCGGGGGCATGGTTTGGGCAAAGACCTCTTCCAGCGCTTTCATCGCTTGATCGGATGTGTACCCGGGAGTGATGGCCGCATTTATTTGAGCGCAGCTATATAGATTGTAGCGCATGGTAAACTCCGGTCCCATGCGTCGTTCGATTCGGGTGAGGGTACTTAACGGAACCATCTCGTTCTGCGCATTGCGGACATAAAACTCTCCCAGGTTCGTCGCGTCTTTCCGATACTGTCCTTCCGCTTGGACGTAGACCTGCCACTGACGTCCAAACCGGTTGAAATAGTTTATAAAGGTTCCGCCCATGAAGGCTTGGATCGCTTGATACACATCGCTGATCGCGACCCCTTGTTTAAGGGCTTTATCCAGATCCACGTCGACGTACGTCTGTGGCACGCTATGCTGGAAGGTTGTACTGACCTGGGCCAGCTCGGGTCGTTTTCGGGCTGCGCTGAGGAAGGTCTCGACATTCCTTGAGAGAAGCTCCGCATCTCCGCTGGAGCGATCTTCAAGCACAAAGCTAATATCGCCGGACGCACCGGCCCCCGGAATTGCGGGAGGTGAAAAAGCGAACGCGATCGCTTCCGGCAGTTGAGACAGTTCCCGGTTAACTTCGGCTTTGATCGCTTGATAATTTTCGTTGCGTCCTGCGCGCTCTTTCCATGGGGTCAGGGACACAAACAGAAACGCGCTATAGGTACTTTGGACGCCGCTCAGTAAACTCGAGCCCATGGTGGTCGTCACGTACCCAACTCCGGGCGTTCGCGACAGGAGGTTTTCGATCTTGCGGCAAACTTCGTCCGTGCGCTGCAGCGATGCTGCGTTGGGAAGTTGCAGATTGATATAGAAATATCCCTGATCTTCATCCGGCAGGAAGCCTGTCGGGATCTCTCTAGCAAAAAGGAACGCAGCAACTCCAAAAACCACGATCAAGGCGATGGCTAACCCAATCCGCCGGATGAAAAGAGCGGAAAGTCGGACATATCCTTCGGTGGCACGCCCAAACATCTGATTGAACCAGCGAAAGAATGCTCCCAAGGGTCCGACACCTTTTCGGCGTGGCCGGAGCAAGAGAGCGCATAACGCTGGACTAAGGGTCAGGGCGTTAAAGGCTGAGATCAACACCGAGATGGCGATAGTCACAGCAAACTGCTGGTAGAGTCTCCCGGTTATCCCCGGAATGAAAGCGGTCGGTACAAAGACCGATGCTAAGACTAAAGCGACCCCGATGACCGGACCGGTAATTTCCTTCATCGCCTTATGGGTGGCTTCCTTAGCAGAGAGTCCACCCTCGATATGATGTTCCACCGCTTCGACTACCACAATGGCATCGTCTACTACCAAGCCGATCGCTAAGACGAGACCAAACAGTGAAAGTGTGTTAATCGAAAAACCTAGCAGCGGAAAAAACATAAAAGTGCCGATCAATGAAACCGGCACAGCTAATAACGGGATGAGCGTAGCCCGCCAGCTCTGCAGAAAGAGGTAGACGACTAGGATCACTAGAACGAGCGCCTCCACTAACGTCTTGACCATTTCCTCGATACCGGCGGTAACCGGCTTGGTTGTGTCTAGGGAGATCACGTAGTCCACGCCTTGAGGAAATCGTTCTTTGAGCTGGGCCATTAGCGTTTTGACTCCGTTCGCCGCAGCCAACGCGTTGGTGCCAGGAAGTTGATAGACCGAGACTACCGCAGCGGGCTTACCATTAAATCGGCCTCTGGTGTTGTATGCCTGCGCGCCAAATTCCACCCGGCCGACATCTTTAAGTCGCACCGTGCCGCCGCCGGTCTCTTGCCGCAGAATGATGTTACCAAACTCTTCGGGACTAACCAGGCGTCCCTGCGCCAGCGCGGTGTAGGTATATTCCTGTCCATTGGGAACGGGTTCACTGCCAATCTGGCCAGCTGAATTAACTGTATTTTGCGCTTGGACCGCGTTCACTATATCCGAAACGGTCATATTTAAACGAGCCAGCTGGTCCGGCTTCAGCCACAAACGCATCGCATATTGGCCGGCCCCCGAGATTTGGACGTTGGAGATGCCGCGCACTCGAGTAAGTGCATCATTTAGATTGATATAGGCATAATTCGATAAGAAGAGGGCATCTCGGCTTCCATCCGGCGAATAAAGACCGATCACCATCAGCGGAGCGGCCAACGATTTTTGCACGGTCACACCGAGATTGTTCACCGCGCTAGGCAACTGAGAGGCGGCTTGGGTTTCCCGCATCTGAGCAAGGATCTGATCCGTGTTCGGATCTGACGCCAGATCAAAGTCGACCGTCAACACCATTTGGCCGCTGTTAGCGTTGACCGAATACATATAATTCATGTTGTCGACACCACTCATCTGCTGCTCAATCGGCGTCGCCACAGCCTGTTCTACCGTGCGGGCATCGGCGCCGGTATAGTTAGCGGTGATCACGATCTGAGGCGTGACGATATCCGGGAACAACGAAACCGGCAGGATGTTGGTCGAGATTGCGCCAACGATGACCGTTAGAATCGAGATAACCATCGCGACGATCGGCCGGTTAATGAAAAATTTCGACATCAGGGGTGAAGCGGAGTTTGGGGGTGCGGGTCGGCATTTTCAGCGGGCAGGTGGATAGGACCTATAGGACTCACGGGACTTATGGGCCGGGTTGCGGTTGGTGCCCAGTGTGGTTCTTACGTCCAACGAAAGCGGCTAATGTTTCGACCATATAAAAGCCGGTCGGAATTAGGAAAACGGCCAGCAGGCTGGCTGCGAGCATGCCGCCGATGACTCCAGTACCCAATACTTGCCGGGCGACTGCGCCCGACCCTGAAGCCAATGCGAGCGGAATACAGCCAACGATGAAGGCGAACGACGTCATCACGATTGGACGCAGACGCAAACGCGCACCGGCCAAAGCCGCATCTACTAGCTTCGCGCCGCGCTCATACTCAGCCTTGGCAAATTCGACGATTAAAATGGCGTTCTTAGCCACCAGACCGATAATCATGACCAGACCGATCTGTGCATAAACGTTGTTCTCGATCTGCACTAAAATCGGCGGCAGAAATGCGCCGGCTACTACCCGGCGCAGATACAATGCGCCTAAGGAACCGAAAACCGCGACCGGTGTACTCAGCAGTACACTCACCGGGAGCCACCAACTCTCATAGAGAGCTGCGAGAATCAGAAATACGAACAACAAAGATAAAGCAAAGATCACGGCGGGCGGCGCCGCCTGCTGAGCCTTTTTCTCTTGGAATGACATGCCTAGATAGTCATATCCCATCTCCGCCGGCATGGTCTGAGCAAAGACCCTTTCCAGAGCGCTCATGACCTGGGCCGAGCTATAACCGGGCGCCGGGATCGCTTGAATTTGTGCCGAACGAAACAAATTGTAGCGCATGGTAAATTCAGGACCGAATTCTCGGCGCACGCGCACTACCGAAGAAAGAGGCACCGCATTGTTGTTTCGGTTTCTGACATAGAATTGGCCGACCTGATCGGCTCTGGTTCGAGATTCGCCCTCGGCCTGCACGTACACTTGCCACTGACGTCCGAAGCGGTTGAAGTAGTTAACGAAAGAGCCACCCAGAAAGCTTTGAAGGGTGTTGTAAATATCGGTCAACGCAACTCCCTGGCTAAGAGCTTTCGCCTTATCGACATCAAAATAAACCTGCGGCACACTGGGCAACAGCGTCGTAATCACTCGGCCGAGCTCAGGCTGCTTGCGGGCAGCATCCAGGAAAATATCAACGTTGTGTGCTAGAAACTCCGCGCCTCGGTCGATACGATTCTCGAGCACGAAGGAGACACCTCCGGCTACACCAGCTCCCGGAATCGCCGGAGGAGAAAAGCCGAATGCAGTCCCTTCGGGGAATTGGAGGAGTTTCAGATTAAGCAGCCCTTTAAGGGCTTGATATTGTTCAGCTAGCTTTTTCCGTTCTCCCCAAGGATTCAGAGTTACAAAAAAGAAACCGCTATAGGTAGTTTGCACATTGCTTAACAAACTGAACCCGGCGATCGCGGTCGTGTATCGCACACCTGGAGTTTGAGCGAGGAGTGCTTCAATTTTACGGCAGACCTCATTGGTACGTTGGAGAGAGGCGGCTTGGGGCAGTTGGAGGTTGATATAGAAATAGCCCTGATCTTCGTCTGGGAGAAAGCTGGTGGGTAGCTGTTGGCCGAAGAAGAGTGCGATCGCCCCAAACCCGAATAGTAGCGTCAAGGCCAGACCGCTTCTACGGATCAGTAGCCCCGAGAGACGCACATATCCATCAGTAACCCGACTAAAGAGTTGGTTAAACCAATGGAAGAATCTTGCGAGCAGCCCAGCTCGCGCTTGCCGGCGTCGCAACAGCAGTGCACACAGGGCTGGGCTAAGGGTCAGGGCATTGAACGCAGAAAGGAGGACCGAGACTGCAATGGTAACTGCGAACTGTTGATACAGCCGGCCGGTGATACCGGGGATGAAAGCCGTTGGTACAAAAACCGAGCCGAGTACGAGGGCTACCCCAATGACCGGCGCAGTGATTTCTTTCATCGCTTTGAGCGTCGCTTCTTTGGGAGCTAACCCTTCCTGGAGATGTCGCTCTACCGCTTCGACCACGACGATGGCGTCATCCACTACCAACCCGATCGCTAGCACCAAGCCGAACAGCGAAAGCGTGTTGATAGAAAAACCGAGCAGCGGAAAGAAGATAAAAGTGCCGATTAGTGACATTGGCACCGCCAGCAACGGAATGAGCGTGGCCCTCCAGCTCTGGAGGAAGAGATAAACGACGATCACCACTAACCCGAGTGCTTCTAACAACGTCTTGATCATCTCCTGAATCCCCGCGGTTACCGGCAAGGTCGTATCCAGCGCGATCACATAGTCCATTCCGTGCGGAAATCGCGCCTTCAGCTCGTTCATCCGTCGCTTAACGCCTTCGGCAGCCGTCAACGCATTGATGCCCGGAAGTTGATAGATCGCGAGAACGGCGCTGGGCTGACCATTCAATCGGGCGTAGGTATTGTAGACTTGTGAGCCGAGCTCAACGCTGGCCACATCCCGGACGCGGATGACGCCACCGTTCGTCGATTGACGCACGATGATATTTGCGAATTCCTCCGGCGTCGTGAGCTGTCCGCGCGCCACGGCCATATAAGTGAACTCCTGGCCGTCGGGCACTGGCTCGCCGCCGGCGAAGCCAACCGGGTTCACGGCGTTCTGCTGTTGAACAGCGTTAGTAATGTCCGAAACTGTCACGTTCAATCGGGCTAACTGTTCGGGCTTCAGCCAAATGCGAATGGCGTACTGACCGGCCCCAAAGACCTGCACGTTAGAGATACCCGCAACCCGGGTTAGCTGATCGTTGAGATAGATGTAGGCGTAATTCGCCAAAAATTGCGAACTATAGCGGCCGTCAGGGGAACGGAGTGCAATCAACATCAGCGGCGCAGCAAATGATTTCTGAACACTAACTCCTTGGGACACTGCTTCCGGCGGCAGTTGGGCGCTGGCCTGCGATTGCCGCATCTGAGTCAAAACTTGATCGGTTTTCGGATCGCTGTTTTCATCGAAATTCACCCTCAACTTCATCTGTCCGGTGTTTGAGTTGAGGGAATACATGTAGTTCAGCTTATCGACTCCGCTGACTTGCTGTTCGATCGGCGTAGCCAGGGATTGCTCCACAGTGACAGCATCTGAACCCGGATAGGTTGCCGAAACTACGATTTCAGGAGGAGTTATATTGGGATAGAGCGAGACCGGCAAAAATAACAGGCAGGTCAGACCAATGATTACGGTCAAAATCGATAGGACGATGGCAAGGATCGGCCGTTGAATGAAGAATCCGGACATTGGTCAGTGCCTCAACGACAGGCGTGCTATTCCCGTTGAGCTGGTCCTTCGGGATTTCGCGTCTGAAACGGCCTGCGGCTGAACCATGAAATGGTTTGAGAGAACAGCCCAGGGTTTCAACCCTGGGTTAATTTGTTGGAACGAGGTGCCCTGAAAGTGGCACCCGACGTCTGGTTTTGTCGGGGGAACCAAGAAGCAAGCGATCTCAAAACACGCCTCGGCCGCCACTTTTCCTCCTTCGTCCCAATCTCCCAGCAAACTACGGCGGACAGGCAGGGCGGATCTTGGGCCATGCCTAACCCAGGGGTGAAGCCACTGGGCTGTTCTGTGGCGCCATGTCATGGCTAAGAACTGACATCGGAAATAGACGCTGGTCGCGATCGGTTTAAGCCTAATGCTAAACTTGGAACAACCTTTAGGGGTCAACACAGAATCTCCTTATTGTGATTGGGCCGAATGCTCCAGCTTCCATTCCGTTGGCTTAACCAACTCGTTGTCGCGCACTTTTTGCAAGCCCTCGACCACGACCCGTTCCCCTGGTTTCAATCCGTCTTCCACCACCCAGAGCGAGCCGACCCGTTCCCCAACCTTGACTGTCCGGATTTCTGCTTTGTTGTCGGCTCCAATCACGGCGAGCTCAAAACTTGTCTGCAGCTCGTTTACCGCGCGTTGCGGAACCAACAACGCCCCGTGTATTGTCCTGACTGTTACTCGGACGCGCACGAATTGGCCCGGGCGCAAGATATTGTCCGGATTGGGAATTAAAGCGGCTAGACGGATCGTGCCAGTCTGATTGTCTACCTGGCGGTCGACTGCGGAAAACTTTCCCTGACGGGGGTACAAAGTGCCGTCAGCCAAAATAATCTCGACTGGCGGCGGCCACGCGGAGTTGGTACCCTTCGCTTCGAGTCGCTCCTGCGCGACTTTCAGGTAGTCCTGCTCACTGATTTGAAAGTAGGCTTTTATCGGATCCACCGTCGAAATCGTCGCGAGCGGACTAGCATCACCTGGCCCCACGAGATCGCCAACCCCTGGGTTTGCGATCCCAACGACGCCACCAATGGGCGCTGTGATTTTTGTATACCCCAAATTGAGCTCTGCCTGTCGTAGGGTTGCCTCCTGAGCCTTTACTGCGGCTTTCGCGGCAGTATTGGACTGAACCGCATTATCTCGGTTCTGCGCGGGTTCGACTTTCTGTTCGAAGAGCTGGGTTTCGCGTTGTTCGGTCTGCTCGGTTTGAAGCTGGTTCGCCTGGGCTTGGGCGAGGCCTGCCTTGGCTTGTTCTACCGCGGCTTCATAGAAGGTTGGGTCGACCTGAAACAGCAGGTCACCTTCCTTGACCACCGCTCCCTCTTTGTAATTTTGTGAGATCAGGTACCCGGATACACGCGCCCTGACATCTGCATCTACCGATCCATCCAAAGATCCAATCCATTCCCTCACGACCGGCACATCTCGTTGAACAGGTTCCGTCACTAGGACCTCGGGAGGCCCCGAAGTCATGTCTTTGTTCCCAGATTTTGAGCAGCCAGCGAAGACAGCAACAATCGCGACTAAAACAAAAGAACCGGACAAAAATCTCGCGGACGACGAGCGGGCGGACTGACGACTGAAAACGCGAAGACCACTCATGATAAAAGAGGAGACTGCTCAGTCCCGAAAAAAACTTCGCGAGGCCATCCTGGATCCGGCTGCTTTAAGCCCGGCGGCTCAGGTGAAGCTGTTTTCTCCGCCGCGAAAACGCCTACTACTGTCTGCGCCCAAAAGAGCCCTACTAAAAAATGAAATCGAGAGAAGCGAGGGAGCGGCTTCATAAACAGGAAAACGGTACAAGCACATCGGGGAAAAATACCTTTCGCTAGAGTGCAAATATAGGGTTGGCATCCTACCGTCACTCTTCGAGCGATGCCCATGACCTCGCGAACACCTGATAAAAGGCGAACCGAGCAAAGGAAGTCGGACGAAAATTACTTGTCCTAAGTGATGGATAGCTAAATGAAATCAATTTTTGAGACAAGTTTTATCTGATGGCCAGCGTATCCGCATTCCGAAAAATAATTGTATAAGATTCGTTCTGAAACGCGGGTGTCGCGCCCACCTGGGAGTAGCAGCGGGACTGGAGGGGAGCCGCTTTGGCACGTGACCAATGAACCGGCGCACTTTTTTTGGCGCGAAAAAGGTCAAGACGGTTAAACAAGCGGCTCCCGGAAATGACCCAGCGCGATATTTCGTCCAGCGTTCGGTTCCAGTGATCTATTGCACGCACCAAGAGACAAACCCCGCGTCGAGCCGTTTGCGGGAGCCGCCTGTTTGATGAGATTTTTGGCCATACCCGCGCAGCCAGAAATAGCGTGGGGTCCTTTGGGGTGCGATCCAAAGCGGCTCCCCTCCAGTGCGCCATGCCGTTGGGGTGTTCCTAGGGCTGGGCCTTACGGCGCTGCCCCTTCTTCATGATCATAGGTCACAACGCTATTTGCCGCTTTGATGGTGTGCAGGTAGTGATCGTCAGGGGCGGTAGCGTCGAATGAATAGGTTTGAGAGCTGGCTTGTCCCTGATTCCCCGTAATTTGGAACGAGCTGTTAAACAGCAACGTGTCGACAGCATTGACCACGTTCGATAAATGGCTGGTGTAAGAGGCAACTTTCAACGGTGGACCAATCCCCGGCAGCCAATCTCCTTGCTGGTCGATAAGGTACCCCTGATCGATGGTCGTCTTCTGCTGACCTGAGCCACCTGAACTAAAGGTCTGAACGATGTTGGCTGTGAGCGGATACGAAAGGTCCGTCACGCTAACCAAGGTCGACGAACTCTCTCCGGGGGCCGTATTAAGATCTTGATAAGTGCTCTTGGTGGTCAGCTTGGTGAGTTGGAGAATGTCTTGCTCGTAATGGGTGGCAGAAACCTCAAATCGCTGGTCATTCGAAAAACTGACGTCCTGCTCAACCCTGGTAACCAGCTTCTCGGTCGGCGAAACCACGACATAACCTTCAACCGTCAGATGTCGTGTAGATCGAGTCCCAATAGTGCCGTTCGGGTAGCCCTTAACCTGATGAATGTTCTCCTGAATATCTAGCGCCGGCTGGTAATCACCGGTAACGGTAACACCGCCGGTAAGCGAACTAGAGTTATAATTCAGGTAAACGAGCAGGTTAGCAGAGCCTAGGAAGTAATTGTTCGCGTTGTACACATTCAGCGAAATCGTATGCGAATTGCCGTCGCTCAAGGGAACAGCAAACGGGGAAAGGTCGATCCGGTAAGGCACGAAATTCAAAGCCTGGACGCCCGGGATTGGTGCCCAAAGATAGGGATCAATGCCCCCGGTATAAATCCAGGGGTATACCGGAGCAAAACCCGCAACCTGACCATCGATGCTCACTTCGACTTCGCGAAATGAGGTTCCGCCATACTGGTTGAGCTGTTGGGCCAGATTGTCCGGAACATTCGAGTACCAGAACTCATCCTGATATTGGCTTTGGGCGAAGACGTCTAAATAGACACGCGCGACCGTCGTAGGGATACTTTCAACCTGTCGGGGAACCGAAAACGTGAGAGACAGGGCGCTAGTGCTCGATTGAAGAGTATAGCCGCCCTCCGCGGTACCGGGAAGAGGATAGACGAGATCCGCCACGACCGGCGCTGGTTCACCACTTCCTTGGGTGTAAGGATAGAAGAGCAGGTATGCGCTGGCGTAAATTACCCCGGTGTACGTCCCGTTTACCAAATTCCCGATATTGATTTCGCCCGGCTGCGCGCTCATTAGCAGATCGCTGTACTCCGTTAGATCGCGCTCAATATGCCAGGAAGGCCCCAGCTTGGCGGTTGGTTCGGACGTCGTTCCGATATAAACGACGGTGTTCCCGATCGTCATCCGCGCAGTACGGTCATATTGAATACCGGCCGTCACATTAACATCGCAGACCAGAATCACCTTTGCCCACGGCCGCGGCGAGTCCGGTGCGGTTGGCGGAGTAAAATTGGGAGGCGTGTACGAGAAGGTTTGGGGATCGAAATTGTTGAATTGCAGGTTGTCAAACAGCTGCATCTTGGTCGGTGCACCGTATTTGGCAGGCGGACGACTGACTAGAGGATCTGCCGTGATGGTATTGCCAGAGCCAATCGGGCTTGCCGCGTAACTCGCATTCCCGAAACCAAACGATGCCATGACCATGAGACAGTTAAGCCATGTTTTGAAACGTCGACAAATCATAGCAAGCATCCCTCTCAGCCTCCGGTTCTTAATCGATATCCCCAGGGCCGTCGAACTTTTTTTGGGTTTGCCAGAGGGAGCGCGCATCCAGCGTTGTCACAAATCGAGGCCTTCAATCGTCTCTACTGATAGGGACAAGGTCCGCTCGTCCAAGAAAACTTGAGAAGCAGGAGTTGCGAACAAGGGGAGGATGAGCGGGAGCACATCCGTACCGAAAACTGAACCCATGAATGAGCCATTTCTCCCTCCGATTGAAAAGCCTAAGGCGTTGATTATGAACCTGGTGTACGCTATGTCGCGCCGGCAATTCGGTAAGGTGCTAACGCCGGTGAAGGTGTATGCCGCACGCATGCCCAGTGCTTTCGGGACGTTTTTTGGAAAGGTCTCGACGTTGGACAAGAAGTTACAACTGCCGCGCGAAACCGTCTTCCTTATCCGGGAACAGGTAGCTCGAATCAATGTATGCCTTTTCTGTACCGACATTGGGCGGGCATTCGCGATCAAAGAATCGATGAATGAAGCCAAATTCGATGCACTCGAAGAGTACAAGACAAGCTCGCTTTTCAGCGATGCCGAACGCGCCGCACTGGATTATGCGGCCGAGTTAACCCGGGAAAAGCAGGTCAGCCAGGGCACATTCAATCGCCTGGCCGGCTATTATTCCGAACGCGAGATCTGCGAGATCGTTTGGCTGGTTGCCAGCGAACATCTTTATAACGTCACGAATATCGGCCTGAATATTCACTCTGACTTGCTCTGCGATATCACCAAGAAATCGCGAACGGCAGAGGCTTCCGCTCAGGTGGTCTCGTCCAGTCCTGGCGGGAAATAGCAATACATCTTCCGAGCGGCGACCACGTGAACTTAGCGGACAGAGTGGACCTAGTGGACGTAGTGGGCAGGGCGAGCTGGAGCTCGTCTACTCGGTCCACCACGTCTACTCGGTCCACTCCTACCCGCCCGCCATTGCTCCGATAATGAGCAACGGCTCAAGGCCGTCAATGACGGCGGCCGGCAAGACCGTGTCCGGCGGTTCGTGAGAAAGATCCTCTTTGCAGGCGTAGAACCTGACAAAAGGACGTCGTTGAAGCGTGAGACGGTCACGAATCGCTCCACGAAGCACAGGATAACGATTTTCGAGCGCGTCCAGGACCGACGCCAACGTGACGCACCCATCGATGGGAAGATGCACTTCGCCATTCACTCTGGCCAATGTCCGCAAGTGGTACGGCAAAGTTATCCGGATCATGGTAGTGTCTGGACCTCGACCGACAAAACGGCGGGCAGGTCGCGCACAATCGGACTCCAAGAATCTCCGTTCTCAGCAGACACGTAAACTTGTCCGCCAGTGGTCCCGAAATACACCCCGCACGGGTCGAGCGCGTCAACAGCCATTGCGTCGCGCAACACGTTCACGTAGCAATCTTTCTGAGGCAATCCCTTCGTTAGGGCTTCCCAATCGTTTCCGCCCGACCGGCTGCGATAAACTCGCAGTTTGCCCTCCGGCGGAAAATGCTCGGAATCGCTTTTGATCGGCACGACGTAGATGGTTTGGGGCTCATGGGCGTGTACCTGAATTGGAAACCCAAAGTCTGACGGCAGATCGCCACTCACTTCGGACCAGGAGTCGCCAGCATTATCGGACCGCATAACATCCCAGTGTTTTTGCATAAACAAGGTGTTCGGGTAAGCAGAGTGCAGGGCGATTCGATGAACGCAATGTCCGACTTCAGCCTCGGGATCCGGTAGCTCCCACGGGGATTTGAGCCCTTGGTTTACCGGTTTCCAACTCTGGCCGCTGTCGTCAGTTCGGAAAACTCCGGCGGCCGAGATAGCGACGAACATGCGGTTCGGATTTTTCGCATCCAGAACAATGGTGTGCACGCACATGCCGCCGGCGCCGGGCTGCCAGAGATCCCCTTTCACTTCGCGTAATCCGGACAGCTCTTGCCACGAGCGGCCGGCATCCACTGTCTTGAAAAGCGCAGCGTCCTCCGCCCCAGCATAAACGGTATCCGCGTCTGTGAGTGAGGGTTCCAAGTGCCAGATCCGTTTGAACTCCCAAGGATGTTGACTGCCGTCGTACCACTTGTGCGTACCGGGCACGCCTTCGTATTTAAACTCGTTGTTTACCGCTTCCCAAGTCTGGCCACCATCATCGGATCGCTGCATCATCTGACCGAACCAACCGGTATTCTGCGAGGCATACAGACGATCTGGATTAACCGCCGACCCGTTCACATGGTAGATCTCCCAGCCCGCAAAGTGCGGTCCGCTGACTTCCCATTGATTGCGCTGCCCATCCGCAGTCAGAATAAAAGCTCCCTTCCTGGTTCCAACCAACACTCGTACTCGGCTCATAGTATTTCTCGCTTAATAGCGTGACGAACAGAGGGGGTTATTCTGGACATCCATTTGCGTTTTTTTGGGGGTCGAAGATCGCGAAAAGTAGGCTCTTCGAGCATAAGAGCGGCGCTCGGATCAGAAAAGCATAAAGCACGGGGCGGCCTTGGAGGGGAGCCG
>DASUWQ010000098.1:0-16560 GCA_036378375.1 Chthoniobacterales bacterium | reverse complement strand
TTAAACGAGGTACTGAGCGATGCAGAGGTGGTTCTGGTGCACGAATGGAATCCACCTGAACTAGTTTCCAGAATTGGACGGGAGCGTGAACGAAGGCGCTTCGCCTTGTTCTTTCATGATACCCATCATCGCGCGATAACTGCCCGGGCGCAGATGGAGGCTTACGATTTGAGGAACTACGATGGGGTGTTGGCTTTTGGAAAAGTGTTAACCGATCTTTACCGAAACGCCGGTTGGGCTAAGCGTGCCTGGACTTGGCATGAAGCCGCCGACGTTAGAGTCTTTTGCCCGCGCAGCGAAGTAGATAAAGCGACGGATCTGGTCTGGGTAGGTAATTGGGGAGACAACGAACGAGCCGCGGAGATCAAAGAGTTCTTCATCGAGCCGGTAAAACAACTTGGGATACAGACTGCCGCATACGGGGTCCGCTATCCGACGCCCGCGCTGGAGGCTCTGAGCGCCGCAAAGATCAACTATCGAGGTTGGATTCCAAATTTTAAGGTGCCTGAAGTCTTCGCAGCTTCCAGAGCGACGATTCATGTCCCCAGGCGACCATACGCAACGGCCCTATCCGGAATTCCAACGATCCGGCCTTTCGAAGCGCTTGCCTGCGGTGTACCGCTGATCAGCGCTTTCTGGTCCGATTCGGAGCATCTGTTTAAGCCCGGGAAGGACTTCTTAGTTGCCCAAAATGGCAATGAAATGAAGAAGCATCTGCATGCCGTTTTAACCAATCGCAATCTCGCTGAGGAGTTAACCGCGCATGGACGCGAAACCATCCTTTCTCGGCATACCTGCGCCCACCGGGTCGACCAGCTCTTCGAAATTCATGATGGACTTCAGTTATGAGAAAGGAATTTAACATCGCATTTTTCGGATCAAGTCTCGTTTCGGCCTATTGGAATGGCGCCGCCACCTACTACCGAGGCGTTATCCGTGGGCTGTACGACCTCGGCCACCGTACCACATTCTACGAACCCGATGCCTTTGAACGCCAGGAACATCGGGACTTTCCGGATCCGGACTGGGCACTGGATGTCGTCTTTCCGGCGACTGCCGCCGGCATGCACCGTTCGCTGCATCAAGCAAAGGATGCGGAAGTGATCGTGAAAGCCAGCGGAGTGGGTGTTTTAGATCAGGAACTGGAAAGAGAAGTCCTTAACTTAAAGCGATCAGGGAACGTGATCGTCTTTTGGGATGTAGACGCGCCAGCCACGTTGGATCGCTTGGCGAAGGATGAAGCGGACCCTTTCCACCAGCTGCTTCCACGATTCGACTTGATCCTTACCTACGGGGGTGGTCCGCCGGTGGTGAAGGCTTACAAAGATTTTGGAGCTCGGGAGTGCGTTCCAATTTACAATGGGTTGGATCCGTCTCAGAACTTTCCGGTCGATTCAGATCCCGCCTTTAGCGCCGATCTTTCCTTTCTGGGCAATCGACTACCGGATCGTGAATCTCGCGTTGACGATTTTTTCTGCAGCGCAGCACAACTGCTGCCTCAGCGGCGGTTCCTTCTTGCCGGAAGCGGTTGGCAAAACAAGCCGCTCCCTTCGAACGTGAATTATATCGGTCACCTTTTTACCAAGGATCTCAACGTTTTTAATTCGTCCGCTCGTGCCGTGCTGAATATCAACCGCACCAGCATGGCGCGGTACGGTTTCTCGCCCGCGACGCGGATGTTTGAAGCCGCTGGAGCCGGCGCCTGTTTGATCACCGATCGTTGGCCGGGACTAGACCGATTCCTGGAGGCGGAGCGAGAAGTGTTAGTCGCCAACGATGGGGCAGAAGTCGCAGCAATTCTGGAAGACTTGGATCCGGACCGGGCTCGAAAAATCGGCGAGGCCGCGCGGCAGAAAGTGCTCGCCAGCCATACCTACGAGAAAAGAGCGTTGGAAGTCCAAGCAGTTCTGCGATCTGCATTAAACGATCGTTAATTACCTTGGCATGAAGATCGTTGTTTTGGGACTCTCCATTACTTCGTCTTGGGGCAATGGTCACGCGACCACCTACCGGTCGTTACTCGCTGCGCTTCACGGCTTCGGCCACGAAATTGTGTTTCTCGAAAGGGATGTGCCATGGTACGCCTCGCATCGGGACGCCGCCGTCCTCCCATTTTGTCGAATCGAGCTCTATCGCGATCTCAGCGATTTAGAAAAGCGTTTCTCGGAATTGGTTCGCATGGCGGATGTGACCGTCGTGGGATCCTATGTCCCGGAGGGAGTTGCGGTGGGAGAATGGGTTATCCACGTGGCAGACGGGGTCACGGCTTACTATGACATCGATACCCCCGTGACTTTAGCTAAGTTGGAGCAAGAAGATTATGAATATCTGACGCCTTGTCTAATACCAAAGTTTCAAGTGTACTTCTCGTTCACCGGTGGTCCCATTTTAAACTATCTACAAGAGCAATACGGATCTCCGAAAGCGCGTCCGCTTTATTGTTGTGCGGACATCGCTCATTACTACCCGCAATCAGTTCCTGAACGCTGGCTGGCCGGTTACCTCGGGACTTATAGTCCTGATCGGCAGACATGGGTCGAAGAATTTTTGGTCAAGCCGGCTCGATTGTTAGCCCGGGAACGTTTCGTGGTAGCGGGTCCATCTTATCCGGATAGAATTGATTGGCCCTCAAATGTCGAAAGAATCGATCATCTTCCTCCTGACGAGCACCGGCAATTTTACTGTGGACAAAAATTTACGATCAATATCACGCGCGCGGATATGCGCCGCAGCGGCTACTCTCCCAGCGTTCGTCTTTTTGAAGCGGCGGCGTGTGGAGTGCCCATCATCAGTGACCTTTGGGAAGGCATTGAAGCTTTTTTTGAACCGGGCAAAGAGATATTGTTAGTTCAGGATACAGGGGAGGTGATGAAAATCCTCCGGGACCTAACAGAAGAAAAGCGGAGCACACTGGCTTCGCAGGCGAGAGCCCGAGTCCTGAAGGATCACACCGCAGCCCGGCGGGCGCGAGAATTGTTAGCTGTTCTGGAAGAAACCAGACACGGCCAAAGAGAGTTAAGACTCTGATGAAGGCGATCTCGGTCCAGAAGCAAATACATCAATTGGAGCCATGGTTTCACAACCTTCATTTTCCTGGCGGCATCCAAACCGCACCCGAGCATCCACTTGGCGATTTTCCATCCTTCAAATGGCAGCAGATCGAACCGTTCCTGCCGCGAGATCTCACTGGGTGGAGCGTGCTTGATATCGGCTGCAACGCCGGCTTTTACAGTTTTGAACTGGCTAAGAAAGGAGCGGCCGTTGTCGGTATTGATTCGGATGAAAGGTATCTCCGGCAAGCCCGCTGGGCAGCGGAGCGCCTGAAACTAGAAAGGAAACCACGCTTTAAAAGAAAAACCGTTTATAGTTTGAGCGGCTGGTCAAAAACGTTCGATTGCGTGTTGTTTATGGGAGTCTTCTATCATCTGCGTTACCCGCTCCTCGGTCTGGACGTCGCAGCCCGAAAAGCGAAAAAGTTTCTTCTCTTTCAATCCCTCACAATTCCCGACTTAGAGGGGCCAGTGACAACGGATCGCGCGGTTGATCTCTCTGGCCTAAGTAGACGGCAAGAACTTGCCACTCCCGGTTGGCCACGGATGGCTTTCATCGAAGGGAATTTTGCGGGCGATCCCACCAATTGGTGGGTGCCAAACAAAAGCGGGATCCGATCAATGATCCGCTCCTGCGGCCTCAAGATCGTTGCGGAGCCGGGAGATGAAATCTATTTATGCGAAGTTAGCGTCCCGAGCAACATATCTTCCTTTGCTGAGGCGGACTATCGAGCAGTAGCCGGAATAAAACGGTGAGAAGGGATTACAAGGAGAGGAAGAACTCAGGGTGGAAGCAAACCGGTCTATCGTGCCACTCCAAATCTCGTCAAGTCGGCATCTAGCCGCGGGTTTTCACCATCGACCTCGCCAGCTGAGAAAGACGATCCGACGCATCTGCTGGTCTTCTATCATTCGACGGTCCAGTTTTCGAAACCTCGTCATAGTCGAGACTCAGAATGCAAACCGTACCGTATTCAGAGCGGCGGCGTATAACGCACCGGTGGAGTCCTCTGCGTCTTGTGAATCCGATGGCGAATTGCTACTGCAAGAGCAGCTTCATTTTCAGCCAAGCCCTTAACGCTCACCTGCAACCACACTGCGCCGTTTGACCTTTTTGTTTTGAACTTTGGTCTGAGGGAACTCGCGTTTGTCTTTATGAAAATAGCAGATCTCGACTAACGTCGGCCAGATCTCGAGCGAAGCGTGGATCTGGCTGATAACGTCATCGACAATGCGAGAAACATTTTGTTGAAAGAAGTCGGGCTCAAAACCGTAGAATGAACGTGCCAACGTTTCCGCAAACAGAAGGAGCGCCTGTTTGCGTTCCGGGATTTTCGTAGTAGCCGCCGCTTGGAGGACACGGTCGTGTACCGCGGTAATCCGTTCCAAAATCTCTTCACTATCCTGCAGGCTTACTTCGCCCTCATAGTCGAAGCGAATGGATAGATCATCGACGCTCTCAAGCGAGGACTTGATCTTTTTCTTCAACAACCTACAGAGCTCTTCATTGAAGACGTCCGTCGCCAGTGGATTTCTCATGTAGTTATTCTTTACATGAGTCTGGGCTGCGTCGGTATGGGCCGTGACGATGCCGTCCTGTTGGATCCATAACCGGTAGATGTAGTCTTCGAATCGCAAGCGGGTAGGAAAGAACGGTGGCAATCCGAGGCGGTTATCATAGCCGGCGACCCCGCAATCGATCCGCCAGTTTTTATTGGTGACGACGGGCCGGAAGTTCTCGAGAACGTAGACGGCGTTAAGCTCATGTAGGTCATGATGCTGCTGGCTCTCGTCATGCAGATACATCTCCAAGTAATCCAGCGCATCGATATCATTGGTCCCCGAGCGAAATGTCTGCGCAATCTTGACCACTGCGCTTTTAGAGACCGGTCCCCGCTCTAAAAGCAGGGAATTTTCGACGGCGAACTCCTTGGTGATATTGGTTTCGAGATCCATTGAAGTATCGACTATAAGGTCACCGGTCTCGAAATTGGCCGGCACTTCGCTGACCTTTTTGCCGAGGACGTCTTGAAAGGACAACAAAATATCGAATGATTTCTTGATGTAACCGTTCTCGCCGCTCTTTTTCAGGTGTCCACGGCTTACCTCATCCGGGCGGAGCGATTCCGGGCTGCTTTCCACCAGCGCATAGGGCCGTATATCGTCGTCAGCGCTGACCAGGAACGAGCCGAGGGTATAAATGAGAGAAAAATTACGATTGCCTCCATAACTGGGCCGGAAAAGGGTCCGGACTAGGGATTCGACTTTTCTGTCGCGCAGTTTCTTGTTCAGAAACTTTAAGAACTGCTCTTTCTCTCGAGGGCCAACGTAATAGAGGTCGTTGACAGTTTTAGTCTTTTGGAGCCGGGGAAAGTATTTTTCGTGATTGCCGAGGCTCGAATCATCCAAGACGATCATTTTGACCGAATGGCCATTGGTCCAAAAATGTTCGTCGTAAGCCTCGATCGTTTCGGGAACATCGCGTAAACGATAGGTCGGTATGACAAAGACGGTCTCCGGCAATTTCATTAATGAGAACCGAGATAAATCGCGGAGCGACGCTTAATGCGATTGCCGTGCCGAGACAGGGAGGTCTGACGCAACAGTCCGGGCGACCGTCTACTATGACCAGGTGAAGCTTGTAGGTCCAATTTAATGACCGTGCGTTTAGTTCGTTTGGCTCCGATTGCCCAATCACTCACATTGGCATTTGACCGCCGGTGGCCCCGTAAACTTCTCCGGAAATATAGCTCGCTTGATTGCTAGCGAGAAAGACGAAGATGGGAGCGATTTCGGCAGGTTGTGCTGCGCGGCCAAAAACGGTCTGCGCGCCAAATTGTTTAACCCTTTCCTTTGGTAGCGTTGATGGAATCAATGGCGTCCAAACTGGGCCGGGAGCGACCGCGTTCACGCGGACGCCCCGTCTACTGGCCAGACTCGCCAAGGACCTAGTGAAACTGATAATTGCTGCTTTGGTCGAGGCGTAAGCAATTAAGCTCGAACTTGGATCGAAAGATTGGATGGAACCGGTATTAATGATCGATCCGCCGGGTTTCATTTGCGGCAAGATTGCTTTGCAAAGTCGAAACATCGCGAAAACGTTTATTCGATAAGTTTGCTCGAACTCATCATCGGAGATGTCCTCGAAGCTTTCATACGTCCGCTGGAAGGCAGCGTTGTTAACCAGAATATCAATGCTACCAAAGGTCCCGATCGCTTTTTGGGCGATCTCTTCCGTTACTTCCCGTTCGCTAATATCACCAGGAAGGAGGACAGTCTTGCGACCTGCTTCACTGACTAGGCGTTCAGTCTCCCTAGCGTCTTGGTCTTCCGAAAGATAAGAGATCGCCACGTCAGCTCCTTCCCTGGCAAAAGCTAGTGCCACTGCACGGCCGATACCGCTATCCGCTCCAGTGATTAGCGCATGGCGGTCTTTCAATTGGCCGGTGCCTTTATAGGTGGATTCCCCATGATCGACCTTCGGACTCATTTCCTTCTCGCTGCCAGGCGGGGACTGCCGAGTCTCTGAGTATGGAGGTTGTGGGTACAGTTTTCGAGGATCCAGCGCTTTCACAGGGTAATCATTCCAGTTGTTTTCAACCGGTTCGGCTGCAGACCGGCGCACGGTCGCGTTTTTCTGTGAGCGGTTGGGAGATTAATATCCCGTTTACTCTAAGTCATGCAATCGGGTCAACCCCATGGCGCCGTTGTTCGACCCGAATTATGGGCTGCCACAGATTCAACTGGAGTTCGATGTCCTGGTCGTGATCGCAACCGGGCGGAGTCGGACAACCGCAGGGCTCGGTGACCGGTTGTACGGGTAAAATGGAAATTCTTTGAGGATGAGCGCGGCAAAATCGCGGTTGCCACCTAAGCTGCTGTTGTTGCCGGGCCGACCCTTGAAGTTCCTCCAAGGCGGCCTGGCCTTTGGATCGACAACGGAGTCGCCGGCATCAGCCCGTGCTGCGATCCGTAGAAAAGCCATGTCCTCAAATCCTCTAGGCCGATAGGACCGAGGATGGGAGGGTGCTCGAACACATCGCGGCAATGAGGCAACCCGTATATGACTTCTCGGAATACAGGCGCCGCTGATCCGGCCGCTCAATCTTCCGAGAGTGAAGCAGTGTCTAATAAGCCACGGATTTTGCGCTCGATCGGCCTTGGCTTAATTACCGGTGCAGCGGACGACGATTGCTCGGCTATTGGCACTTACGCCACCGTCGGCGCGAAGCTTGGAACCTCGCTCTTGTGGACTGCCCCGGTGACACTTCCAATGATGTTCGCCGTAGTCTATCTGTCCGGCAAGTTAGGTCAGGTGGCTGGACAAGGATTGTTCGCGGTCATTAGACTTCACTTTTCGCGATGGGTATTTTTCCCGGCATTAGTCGGAGTGCTAATCGGTAACGTTTTTGAAGCCGGTGCTGATATTGGCGGAATGAGCGCTGCAGTTAATATGCTTGTGCCGATACCTTCACCTTGGATCGTTGTCGGATGCACGGCCGCTATCCTTGCGCTTCAGATATGGGGCTCATACACGCTAATTCGTAACATTTTTCGCTGGCTTGCGCTCGCCCTGTTAGCCTATGTGGGCGCCGCATTCCTGGCCAAGCCGGACTTTTGGTCTGTCCTAAAAGGAACGTTGATACCCAATCTCCAACTCAATAAGGACTCACTCTCTCTGTTAGTCGCAATTATCGGCACCAGCCTTTCGGCTTATCTTTACACTTGGCAGTCCAACGAGGAAGTTGAAGAAAAGATCGCAAGAGGACGAACCCAGGTGTGGCAACGGCGTGGTGCCAGCGACCAAGAACTCCGACATTCACGCCGAGATATTTTTTTTGGGATGTTCTTCTCAAATTTTGTGATGTTTTTCATCATCCTTTCGACGGCCGCCACCTTAAATAGAGCCGGCAAAACGGACATTGCTACAGCAGTTGACGCTGCCCAATCCCTTCGTCCTCTGGCTGGTGATGCCGCTGGCATTTTGTTTGCCATAGGCTTGATCGGAGTCGGATTTCTATCAGTTCCGGTGATGACCGGTGGCGCTGCATATGATTTGGCCCAAGCCGCTGGTTGGTCGAACAGTTTAAATGCCAAGCCGGGAGACGCTAGGCTATTTTACGGAGCGATCGTCGGATTCACGGCTATAGCGATGGCGATTAACTTTATTGGTCTGAATCCGATGAAAGTGTTGGTGTGGTCGGGAATAGTGCAAGGATTCTCTACACCGCCTCTTATGCTCTTAATTATGCTCATGACAAATAATCCGGCAATCATGGGCAAACGAACAAACAGTCTCTCGATCAACATATTAGGATGGGTGACGCTGACCGCAATTTTTGCTGCTTCGCTAGGACTGATCATTAGCACATTCGTTGGCTGAGGAAGCAGAGGACGAGAATTTTTATCGAGTGCATTTGCGATCGACAGAATAATGACCTCCCGAGAGAACGCAAAGATATCGTCAAGCGGTTTCGCTAAATGCGACGATACAGCAAAGCCCACGACCGGAGATGCATTCCGTTAGTATTCGCTCACGCACTGGGGCAATAGGGGGATAATACGAGAAATATTGTGTTTTGGCGCTGTTTCACAAAACAAATGTGTCAAGATTTGCGGGCTGCCCCCTTTCGGACAATTCCTGACCCTGAGTCAGTCAAGGGCCAGTCAACAGATTTGTTAACTGACCCTTTTATGCCTCTGTACTGGCGTAACGCCATAATATCTAGCTCCGACAAGTAAGGCGCGCTGTCTAATGCACCGTGCTTGGAAAAGCTGAAGGCCAAATGTAGTGGAGTGCGATCGACTCAATGAACAATTGATCGGTCCCTTCGATTGAATTTCTGTTACGAATTCCACGCTACCACCGTCCGGGATGGAACGGATTTGCCATAGACGGCGTTATCTGTCCCGAAGTGGACCAACTCTCCGTAAAAGGCAGGATCAAAATCGGGTTCCAGCACGAAGTTGACTAAAGGCCGAGCGGCATCTTCTGGAGTCTTGGCTTGGCTCATGTCTGGGAACCAATGCCTCGAAGCGCCGGTATCGATCAGACCAGGAGAAAGCGACGCGATCAGAATGCCTCGGGGCAAATCAGCTTTCCGTCGTTGATTTGCAACGACTCGTACTGCTGCGACCTGGCCAATCTTGGATGGAATATTAATCCATCCTGGCCAGGCCTCTACCGCCGCTCGCCGCTCGCGAACCGCATCGCGCCAGACGCAAACTGCTTGGTCGACCTCATCGAGTGAAGCCAATTTTTCGAACCGAGGATGCAGCACCGGTGCGAGAGCTCTGAGACTGCCAAGCCTGCTAGCAATGACTAACAGACGAGCGCCATCACGGAGCAACGGGCAGAAACTGCGCAGGATATGAGTCGTACCAAAATTGTTCACGGCAATGTATCGATCAATCACTTGAACGGGATCTTCGTGAGGTTGTACGCGCATATAGTGATTCGAGAAGACAATATCAACTCCGCCATGGCGTTCCTGCAGCAGAGCCGCTGTCCGTTCGACGGCTTCACGGTCAGAAACATCGAGGATTTCACCTCGAACCTCGGCCTTCACTTTCCCGATTCGGTCGAGACATCCCTTGACCTGGACTGGATCCCGTCCAGTTAAATAGACTACGTCAACCGTTTTGAGGCGTTCCGCTAGCTCCTTTACCAGGGCAAATCCCAGGTTTCGAGTGGCGCCTGTAACTAATGCAATTTTACTCATATTCCTTAGAGATATTGCGTATAGGCCTAAATCGCCTTGAATATCGTTTTTGGAGGAACTTTTTCGTTCATAACGCCAGGCAAAGTACCTTGGGGAGTGTATCCCGCCGCAGCATGCGAAGACAATCACGGACTCCGGCATGGTGTCGAAAGGCTTAGAGGTCTCGGCTCAGAGTGTATAAACTCACCGTCAGATCGCGATCCGCTCAATCACATCAAGCGAGACTTCGTCATTGCGGCCAGATCACAACTCTGAGGCAGAATTTGTTGAAGTATGCTGGCCCGTAGGGACGTGTCGAATTTTGCCGCGAAGGGGCGCCCAGGGCTTTAGCCCTGGGTTGCCTAGCGCGAATCCGCCCTGAAAGCATCTCCAACCCCGCGACGGGGCGCAATTCGGACGGAGCACCTAGATACAATTCCAGCCGAAATAGCTGCCAACAAACCCTTTCGAGGACGAGGACGACGACGAGGACGAGAACGATGTGCCCACGAGTGGCGACCGAGGCGCGTCTTTGGGCTGTTTGCCTGCTATTCACCGCCGCGCCTAACGTCGGGTGCCACTTTCAGGGCACTTTTTACTAACCGCCAAACCCAGGGTTAAAACCCTGGGCTGTTCTGTATAGCCGCTTCGCGGCAAAGTCCGAGAAGCCCCGTCGGGAGTAATCCCGACGGGATGATTACTTCTTAGTGCTCTCACTCAGGACCAGGATATGAAACGTACCCGGGACCGGCTGCGGATGGGGATGTGGGTCCTCTGCGGCGATCGGTTTCAGTTTAGCAGCGGGTGCGTAGATGGTGTTAGTTGCGGAGTCGAATGCGATGGTGTGAACCCCTAAGGCGGTTCGCACAACTTGCTCGATGGCATAGGAGTCCGGCGAATCCTGATGAACTACGGTTAAGGTGCCGTCCCCACAACAGACAAGAATGCGCCGCCGAACCGGGTCATATACCGTATCGTCAACCCATTTCCCAATCTCAAGGCTGGCCAGTTCTTTCCCTGAACCGCCATCCAGAACCAGGAGAGTTTGGTTACGGCAACCGATGAAAATCCGACTGTGCTGCTGATCTAGCGCGACGGTCGTCGGCTTGCTTTGGGAACGTACCCTCCAGTGCCGAATCACTTTGGAGTCGGCCGCATCGATTTTTTCGACCTCATCCTTATCGCCGATATTTACAAAGATGGCGCCCTGTCCATCAGCCTCCGCCGATTCCGGACTGCCATCGAGCGCCAACCTGGAAATGACTTCCGTGCGCTCCGGGTCGATCACCGTTGCACTGTGATTATCCCCGTTAAACGTGAAGATCCGCCGGGTGACGGGTTCGTAGCAAATCGCGTCCGCGTCAGGATCCGTTTTGATGGTCCCTTTGCTTTCCAAGGTCTTGAGATCGAAAACAATGACATTCCCGGCATCAGCATCAGTCGCAAACCCGCGATTCAGATCGGGAACGATGATCGCCTTGCAAAGGTTCTGACCCGGGATTGAGCCGATCTCGGCGCGAGTGAGTAGGTCGATGACAACCAGTCGATCATGGTGAGCTACGAATAAGCGATGCTGTTCTGGTTGTAGAGTTGCGTGGTCCCAGAATTCGTCTCCTTTGGCTGGAATTCTGTCAGTAACGATCCAAGCAGAAGAGGCGCGCGCGGGCAGAATAATGAGCAGCGAAAGCAGCATGATCATAATGGTCGTGCTCACGGAACGAAATATTGTCCTCGAGATGTGTTGAAACATGTCCATAGCGAATGTCAGAAGTATTAGATAGATGCAGGACGAAGGTATTGGACCGAGCGTCGTAGCGGTAGATAACCGAGACGCTTTAGAACGAAAGGTTAAGCCTCGTTTCTACATACGGGGCGCTTTTTACATGGGTGTTAATCCCGTTGTTATGGTTCAAATTATAAAAGTTGAAGTTCCGGGCCGCCTCGTAACCTCCTTCTGCCTGCAGACTGGCAAATGGAGCGATCTTGAAACGCAAACCTCCGCCGAACCGGATCGAATCGAAACTGAGCCAGGCGTTGTTAAATTTGGGCTGACCGATGGCGGATCCTGCATTATTAGGGACGCGAAAGTCTCCACCGTTAAACTGACCATCAGCGAACAGGGTGACGCGGCGGACTACATCGTAGTCGATTTCCGGGCGAGGCACCGTCAAGTTTAAGGTTAGCGCATCCGTTACTTGCCACCGCATCCCGGCCACTGGAAGGACCGGTATGATGCCAGTAGAATGAACATTGGCGCCCAGCAAGAAAAAGAGTTTATCATTACCATAGGGAGAGTATTTAAGCGCCACCATTCCGCTCATTACGAAATCCCTCCCAGTAAGCTTATTAAGATCGCCATTGAAACTCGGAGCGACGTTCCCCAAGATTGACCACTGCGGCGAAAGTTCGTAGGTGAAACCGGCTTTTGCGCCCACGACTCCCAAGTTGTGGAAAAGTGGAAAAGTCGCGAAACGATTCGGTTGCTGAAACGAAAAGAAAAAATCTTCGTACTCGCCGCCGATACTCAGCGAAAGCCGATCGGTGACTTGTAGTCTCACCGCCGCCTCCACCTGGAGGTTCTGTTCGGTGGCCTTCCGATAAGCCGCTGACTTGCCTACGTTCGATTGCGGAACCCACGAGTAATCTAGGTGCAACTCGACGGTTTTTAAAAGGTCGAACGTGGGAGGTGCCGCCGGTTGAATGAATTTGCCTACCGGCTCTTTATCCGATCCCACGAGGTTCGGGTCGGTGGTCTCTTGAGCCACCGCACTAACCGTCAGAGCCATCCCTAAGAGAACGGGAGCAATGCATTGAAGGTGCCGGCGTTGGTCTAAAACCGCGTCTCGGTCATAGTAACCAGACTGTAGGCGGCCCGTCTTCAGCTGTTTAAGAAGCCAGATTAGAGATGGCAGAAGAGCGTTTAGGCGGCGCTCCGAAGAGATTCCGGGATGATGTGGCATCCGGATAAATAGAGCGCCGGATAATGGTTAACCATTTAATGGACTTGAGCGCGGGGAAAAGCCTCTGAGCTCATCCAAGAGGCTGTTAAACGCGGACCAGGCCATTTTCTAAATCCCCATCTTCGCAATGCAAGCGACCAGACGCTGAGAAATCTTATCTGGAGTGTCCCGAAGGTGGCGGATGGTTCGTCATAGGAATGAACTGAATGAACACTTGGTCGAGCCATTAACCTTTACCGAAGAGCACAAATATGAAGAACAAACTGCCTCCCATCGTGTCACCGGCTGAATGGCAAGCTGCTCGAGACCGTCTGTTGGTGCGTGAAAAGGCCCATACGCGTGCGAGCGATGCACTCGCGGCAGAGCGACGCCGATTGCCTATGGTGGAAATCACCAAACCGTATCTGTTCGATGGTCCGGATGGAAAAGTGAGCTTGCCCGATTTATTCGAAGGACGTCGTCAGCTCATCCTTTATCACTTCATGTTCGCTCCAAGCGTTAGCGGCTGGCCTGCGGCTGGTTGCGACGCCTGTTCCTGGTATGCCGACAATGTGGGCAACCTGAGCCACTTGCACGCGCGCGACACCTCCTTTGTCATGATTTCTCTAGCGCCGCTATCGAACATTCTCGCGTATAAGAAGCGCATGGGTTGGAGCCTCCCGTGGTTCTCCTCATCAGAGAGCGACTTCAATGCGGACTTTGGGGTGTCGACTGCCGAAGGTGAAACGTCGGGCACGAGCGTCTTCTTGCGCGATGAGAACAGAGTCTTTCGCACCTACTTTACGACTGGGCGCGGCGACGAAACGCTCGGCAGTTTCTGGACTTTCCTCGATCTGACACCACTTGGTCGACAGGAGAATTGGGAAGATTCCCCGGAGGGATGGCCGCAGTCGGACCCATATGTGTGGTGGCGTCGGCACGACGAGTACGATCAAGTCTAAAACTTAAGAATATGGACTTCCCGTTTACGAGATAGATTGAGATCGCCGAATAGCCGCTGGGGTCGGCGTGAATTTAAAATATAAGCTTCGGCTAGGAAGTCATTGCCGTGAGCGATCTAGATCTCAAACAATGCGAACCGAGCTCCCATAGGCGCCGCATGATCAGAGCTGGGCGCGCGCTCTTTCTGCTCTGGCTGCTGCAGGCAGGTTGGGTGGTCGCCGGTCTTTCGCAACCCGCGGTGCCAACAGATTTTTCTGCTGCCCGTCAACGCATGGTCGAGGAGCAACTGGCCGCTCCGGGTCGAGGTATCAAGAACCACCTCGTTCTAGAGGCCATGAGCTCTGTCCCTCGCCATGAGTTTGTGCCTGAGTCTGTGCGAAAGTTTGCGTATCGTGACGAGCCGTTGCCCATCGGTTATGGTCAATTTATTTCCCAGCCATTCGTAGTGGCATTTATGACCGAACAGCTTGATCTTAAACCGACGGATCGAGTTCTTGAAATCGGCACCGGATCCGGATACCAGGCTGCAGTTCTTTCCCAGCTGGTTGCTGAGGTCTATACGATCGAGATCATCGAGCCTCTAGCCAAGCGAGCGGAAGCAGATCTCAAGCGGCTCGGATATCTGAACGTAAAAGTGCTCGCCGGCGATGGTTACAAGGGGTGGCCGGAGTATGCGCCGTTTAACTCCATCATTGTGACCTGTGCTCCCGATCGAGTACCCCAGCCGCTGATCGATCAGTTGCAAGACCGTGGCCGGATGATCATCCCGGTCGGTACGCTTTGGGATCAAAAGCTGTATCTGTTGCAAAAACATGGAACGACAATCGAGCAGCAAGCCGTTTTGCCTGTCGCTTTTGTCCCGATGACCAGAACACCGGAATCCGAAGACAAACGCTGATAATTTTTTTGTTAAAAAAGCGCTCAAGTTTGCGCTTAGCTTGGGTGAGATGGCACATCTGGGCTTGCGTGTTGAAGGCGAGTCATGACCAATACTTGTGGAAATGCCGAAACCCAAAGAGGATTGAAACCCTGCACTGCGAACCGGTGACGAAGGTTGTCAAGATTTGCTGACTGACCCCTGTCCGCGCTCTCCTGGCCCCTTTGTGTAGACTGCCGAACACGTTTCGACGGTACTGGGCACTAACCCACATCCCCAAGATTGAATGATCCACAAATTTCGCAGATTTATTGAGTTATGACGGAATCCTGGCTGCGGTTGAGCGGTTACACAACCGCTGAAAAATTTAATCTCGCAATGGTGTTAGCCTCCGGAACGAGACCGGAAAGGATGATCGTCGAACCGATCCCACTAAGGTGGCCAAAGAAAAAGGGGCGCCATTTCGCGCCTTAGAACGTTGGCTTGACGAGACGGTTGAAACCTACGGGAGCGCTAAAGCGTCATTGTCGGAGGAAGTGTTAGTGGAAGCTTTGGTGGAAGTCCGCGGGAATAGCGTCCTGCGATCTGCTAGATCCGACTTAGGGAATCAATTTTTTGTAAATCAATCATGAAATATTCGAAAGCGTTTATCGTCTTCACCGCCTTCTTAGTGTCCAGAACAACGCCCGCATTTTCTCAAGAAGCGTTAGGCGTCAATTACAATCAATTCCTGCAATCGATTCAGGAACATGCGCTTAATCGAATCAATGCAACCTGAGTACGGGGCTTCCTTGATATGCATCTGCTCGGCGATCAGAATCCATCCCAGGATCCGAACATCCAGGCCATTCTTGAAGCGCGCGCTCGGGGTCGCCGCACCATTCTCAATCTCAAATGGAATTATGAGACAGAACCCTTTCCGACACCGGGCTCGGCGGCAATGACTCAAGAACTTGATCAATTGAATCGGGTGCTGCCGGTTGTTATGGGCAAGGTCGATATTCTCGTGATTGGCAACGAACCCTTCATCGAAACTCAATCGACCCAAAGCGGGCAGCCGCTGATTGCTTTCTACCAAACCATGGCCGACGACACGATCCGCTTTAGCACTTCCCATCCCGAAACCCAACAGGCGACCCGGCTTTACATGGGTGCTTTCACTCGTCTGGACCTCGTGGCAAATCGGACCGCGGCAGTACAGTGGATGCTTGGATACATCGCTTCTCACCAAGAATTATCCGGGCCGGATCTGCACATGCATATGCCAGACTTTGCCGCTAACCAGACCATGCTCTCTTATGTCCTACCCTGGTTGCGGCCGGATCAGAAGTTTCTGGTAACGGAATTTTCACTGGTGTTGCTGTGGTACCAACATCTGAGCGACCCGGTCGGCCCTGACTTCACATCGAGGTACAATCTACCCACCCCTCTTGAAGTATATCAGTTCATCAACCTCGCCCTGCAGAACCCTGTGCCCGATGCAGAGTGGCGAGACTTCCTGAAATCCTGCCCCTGGTACATGGAGCAGAGAGAATTTCTTTTGAATGCCTACAACCTCTTTCGCGGCACCGGGAGGCTCGGCGTGGCCAACTATGGCATGTTACAATCCTGGACTAAAGGTCAGCAATTTACGGTCAACACTATGCCTTGGCTATTGAACGCTCTGTTTGCTTCGGCGACCGTAAAACCAAGGGAAAATGGTTCTGCCTTCGAAAATTTTCCATGGGCAGAAGAGTTCACGAATTTGCAAACCGCGCGCTGACCGAACCTAAGCACACCATATGGTGCGCGTGAGTCTCAAAGGAAGTTTCCGCCGCAACTTATCGATCCAAAGACCTTCGGTGATTATCAGGGCTCCAGAACTGTTGCTTGTTAAAGACTCTGGAACAATCGAGGAAGATACAGCATGAAACCAATCGACGTGGCGTGCACAGGGCTCACTAAAGTTCATTGGAAAGTTGCCTCTTCCGTTCGCGCGCCCTCAGGCTCGCGACGACTTCATCAACTACTTGCTCGAGATCCAACCGCGT
>DASUWQ010000097.1:0-5806 GCA_036378375.1 Chthoniobacterales bacterium | reverse complement strand
CGACATCTATTCACCGTTACTTGGCCGCCCCAGCGCGCAAGTCTTGTTTGAGATATTCCAGAACATCTTTGAAGCGCGCGAGATTTTCTGGGGCGGCGTCGACCAGAGCTTCGTGAGCATCGATCATACAAGCTGCTTGTTCCGACCGGGACAGGTCCCCCTGGGTATCCAATGCGGATTCGCCGTTGGTCGACCCGACCGTCGGGAACTCTGAACTCGGCTCGATCGAAAACAGGTTATTCAACCCCAAATTGCGTAAAAGCTCGTAATTGCGCTCGTTCACATTGCGAACCAGTAGGGTGCCTCCGGATTCGCGTAAGCGAAGTGCCATGCCAGCCAGGGTTCCCATGAAGGTGGAGTCCATCACAGTGCATTCGCCAAGGTCAAACGCGAAAATACGATGACCGCGTTCGAGCATTTGGCGCGCGAACTCCTTTAGGGCCGGACTGTTTTGAAAGGACCCTTTCCCTCGCACCTTGATATAGACCGCATTTCCGGTCACCCCTACCAGTATGGAAGCTGGTAAACTCACAGACCCCTGAATATACGTAGTTTGCTCTTTTTCTGTCAAATTCTCGCCAAACCCCCTTCTACCTCCAGGCTCGGGATTGCAATAACGCCACAATCTTCTGATTTTCAATGAGTAACGCCCGCCAAGAAGTCACGCGTCCGTCCTCTGAGTAGTCGTTCCCCAAGATATCGAAATGAGACTCATGGCTCCCGCGGGCCGCTGGATATTGTATTTCTCTCGCTTGTACTAGATTCTTAAGATTGGACTGTCGGTACTCGAAACGCAAGGTCAGATCTGCCTGGCGTTTCGCACGCCAGAAGAAGGTGAAAAATTCGCCCGTCTTGGCATTATTCTCTTCGCCGTCGATTGCTCCCCACGTAGCCCGGTGACGCTCCATGTAGACCATTAGTTCTCGTGTCACCATCGGAGTAGCCCGGGGACGGAGCTCGGCATTGATGAAAATATCGAATTTGCGAAACTCGAACTGCTCGCTCAGCTCGAGGGGAAGTACGTTGGCTTGCGGCAGAGGCAAAGGATTGTCGTAAGCGAGCGAAAAATTCTTCGCTAATACGAGGAAAAAGAATGCCACGCCGAGCGCCTTCTTCATTAGCACCATAAAACCGAGGTCTTAAGGCCGTGTCAAATCGCAGTTTCTGCCGAGGCCGAGACTGTGGTCGCACGGCTGGGAGCCGGCTCCGGCCTTGCGAATCGGAGGCCTTTGTGAACGTTCTCAGCCGGTCCTTCGAGAACGCTAAGAGTCCCGTGGTAGTTCCCCAGCGTCTGGAGGGGAGCCGTCCCGCGGCCGGGCATGCCGGACTAGCATAATCTGGTTGCGGCACAGCGTTGCCCATCATCCCCGACGGAGGGGAGCCGCATTAGAGATGTGCCGCCGCAGATTCGGAGCCGGTCTATCGCCCATCGCTTGAAAAGACATGTCCGGCCGCGGCTCCCTTCAGGTGTGGCAGGGTTTATCGTTCCTTAGTTCCCAACGTTCTGAATATCCGTCCCCATCCCAGGGCGTCGCGTCTATCGAAGCACCATACCTAAAAAGATTCGTCGGCGTCGACACCCGTGCGAGCTCTAACACGGAATGCAACGCCCCTCCGTCCGTTGTCCTTTAACCTCCCTCGGGATGCCCTACCTGGCTGGCTCCTACCTCTTAGTTTGACGCGCATGCGCGGCCGCGGGATAGGGTGGCAGTTCCCTAGTTTGGCAGCAAGCGGACTCCCGGGAACGTCCCACGATGGATGCAGGTCTATCAGCGGCGCCAGTCGATCCGCTACGGAAAAGGCGCTTTGCAAGAATATTACGCTGGGTAGTTCCCGGGAGCCGCCTGCCAGCGGGTTTAGCTGTGTCTCCGGACGGGTTAGCTCCGCTCGTGCGGTGAGGCTTTCCCACGCGTAAAAGCGGCTCCCCTCCGAGGCCTGGGCGTGCAATGGTGTTCCGATACTTTAGGCAGACGAGAACGAAGCGAACCATGAGATGATCGATGTCCAATACGAACGGGGTGTCTATCTACCATCACTAGATCTATGGCTTGATCCGTGGGATGAGCGGAAAACGGCATTTATCTCGCACGCCCATGGTGACCACATTGGGAATCACCGCGAAGTCATTTTAACAGAGATTACTGCGCAACTAATGGGACTGCGCCTGCCCGGCGATCGTATTGAACACCGGTTACCGTTCCAAGTTCCTTTTCCCTTCCGAGGCGCTGAGCTAACCCTGTTGCCCGCCGGCCACATCTATGGATCGGCGCAACTGTTTGCGCAAAGCGATGCCGGCTCACTTTTGTATACCGGTGACTTCAAGCTTAGGCCCGGACGCGCGGCTGAAGAGATTGCTTGGAGACCAGCAGAGACCTTGGTGATGGAAACTACCTTTGGTCTTCCCCGATTCGTGTTTCCTCCCACCGAACAGGTGATTGCGGAGTTGATTAAATTTTGCCGCGAGACCATCGAAGAGGGAGCTACGCCGATTCTATTTGGATACTCTCTTGGCAAGGCGCAGGAAATTCTCGCTGCATTGCAGGGTACCGATCTGGCGGTCCGGCTGCATTCCAGCGTTTATCAAATGACGAAGGTCTATAACGACAAATTTCATCACTTACCTCCATTTAGTCTTTATAGGGGAGATGATCTTGCCGGCAGCGTTCTGCTTTGCCCGCCTCATGTGAATGGCACGAGACTAGTCCAGAGTATTAAACCGCGTCGGACCGCTATTCTTACAGGTTGGGCACTCAATCCGGGCGCTGTTCATCGTTACCAATGCGATGCTGCATTTCCTTTGTCAGATCATGCGGACTATCCCGATCTGCTTCGCTATGTGGAGTTAATTCAGCCAAAGCGGGTTTTGACAGTGCACGGCTATGCCCGCGAATTTGCAGAAGATCTACGACGGCAAGGGATCGAAGCTTGGGCTCTGGGAGAAGGCAACCAACTTGAACTATCCATTGAGCTACCGGCTAACGAGGCACCCACCGTCCCACAAATTGTAGAGCTCGATCCGACGGCGGCAGGAAGTTTCGGCGATTTTGCCCAACTTTGTGAGAAGATTGGCCGTTCCACCGGTAAACTGAAGAAGGTCGAGTTGTTGGCAAATTATCTGAGCAAACTATCGGAGTCTGATCTGCGGGTAGCTTGCATTTTCTTGACTGGGCGCGCATTCTCCCGAGGCGACACTCGAACTTTGCAAGTTGGTTGGTCGGTGATTCGTAAGGGGCTACTTCAAGGCACAAAACTAACCGAATCCGAGTTTCGTCGCATCGCTTCCGCTTACGGAGATGCGGGTAGGGTTGCCTACGAAGTCCTACTGAACCGGACCGCTCCCCGACTCGACTCGTTAGCAGAGACCCGAGATTGGTTTGAACGGTTGGAGCAAGCCCGGGGACCGGTCGCGAAGGCTTCGTTATTGGCAGAATGGCTGCGCTATTCAAATGCTTTGAATGGAAGTTATGTAATCCGCATTTTGACCGGAGACCTGCGGATCGGCTTGAAAGAAGGTCTGGTGGAGGAGGCCATCGCACAGGCGTTTACTAGATCGACGGAAGATGTCAGAGAAGCTCATATGCTCACCGGAGATTTGGGTGAAACCGCATTGCTCGCCCAAAAAGACCTCCTGACCACAGCTAAGATTGCACTTTTCCGGCCGGTAATGTCGATGCTGGCCATTCCTGAGCCGACAGCAGAAGCTGCCGCGGAACGGCTTAAACACGACTTCACCGCTACACCGGCGTTTGCGGAGCAGAAGTTTGATGGGGTGCGAGCGCAGTTACATGTAGGCCCGGATAGGGTCGAAGTTTACAGTCGAGATCTTCACAATATCTCGCAACAGTTCCCTGAGTTGACTGGATTGGCATTCTCGCAAAATCTGATCCTTGATGGCGAAATTATTGCTTTCGATGCGAATAAGAAGCTGACCTTCTTCGATCTGCAGCGCCGTTTAGGTCGCAAGCGCACACGCGATCTATTCGACACGGATGACATACCGATTGCCTTTATGGCGTTTGACCTCCTGTTGCTGGACAAGAGAAGCCTGGTAAGGGAACCACTACAATTGCGCCGGTCGCTGCTGGAATCCCTTTCTTTGCCTAAACTGATTCGACTCTTACCTAACCAACTCGTGGCCACGGATAGCGAGATCGAGGCGGCATTTATTGCCGCTCGCGACTTGGGCTCAGAAGGCCTTATGCTGAAAGATCCCGGTAGTCCGTATCAGCCCGGAAGGAGAGGTGGAAGCTGGATCAAAATTAAGCGAGAACTGGCAACTCTGGACGTCGTGGTAGTGGGCGCTGAACAAGGGCACGGGAAACGGAGCCACGTGCTCAGCGACTACACTTTTGCGGTTAGAAACTCGGAAAACGCCAGACTGGAAACGATCGGCAAGGCGTATTCCGGTTTGACTGACGCCGAAATTGAGGAACTCACAGAACACTTCAAGCGCACGACCACACGAAAGATTGGCCGGCTGCACGAAGTCGTGCCGGAGATAGTTTTAGAGGTGGCCTTCGACTCCATTCAGCCGAGCGATCGGCATTCCAGTGGGTTAGCTCTTCGGTTTCCGCGAATCAAAGCGATTCGTCGCGATAAATCGATTGATCAGATCGATACGGTAAATAGCGCGCGCCGAATTGCTAATCTGTCGCTCTAGGAGAAAGCAGCGCTGGACTGAACGTTCCAGCTCATGTGCTTAACGGCCGATGAGGCCGATCAAAGGGCTGCTGGACCTGCTGACCGGTTAATCACTAGTCTCGCTTTGCGCGTCGCCAAGATCGAATTGTGATTTGGCGACTTTAAACGCAATTTTGCCGGTTACGGGCTGCCAGCTCTGGTAACCCGTTCTCCCGGGCGAGGTTAACCGTCCTTACTACTATTCAGCGGCAAATCTACCAGGACCGACTTGGCGGACACCTTTCAAGCGATAGATCCGGGCGAACAGATTTTTCTTCGGTTCTGGGGAATTGAACTTGTAACCGTTAGACATGAGGCCGTCCAGAATATCGGACACGCCCATTGGCGCCCCGCGCGATTTCAGGACACGCACAACCGCCGGAGCCAATGGTCCACTAGGCGAAGTTGAGCGGCGACCACGTCCGCGTCCGTTCAAAGCAACAGCTCTAGTCGACCGCGCGCGCCTACCTCTTCTGGTTAGTCGCGGGGTTGGTGCCGCCAGGCTAGGTGTAACCGGCTTAGCTGCTGTTTCGCCCTGCAATAATTGCTCCAGCTCCGATTCCAAACGCTCAATGCGTTCTTGAATGTCGGCTGCTTTTCTTAATGAGGCGGAGGATAATTTCACAGGCAGAAATTATGCTTCGTTGTTCTATTTGCAAGAGAAGTTCGGGCAAATATATGACAATTCTTATCCGTTATATATAGAACTATACAGCCCGTGCAGCTCAAAAATGCATATTTTTAATATTACAGCCTAGTAAAACTCATGCATAACCGCGTTGTAGCTTTTGCGCCAGGTCGCGTCGAAATCCTTGGAAATCACACCGATTACAATGAAGGGGTGGTGCTGTCAGCCGCTATCGATTGCGGTGTCACTGCCTCTGTTCATCGGCTTCTGCAGCGGCAAATTGAGGTTAGTTCACAAACCAACCAACGTACCGCCGTCGCACACTTAGATGAGCTTTCGCCATCTACTGCCGAACCCTGGGCTAACTATTGTTTTGGTGTGGTTCGGGAACTAATGGCGGTGGGATGGCCCGCTCATGGCCTCGGCATCGAGATCGCCAGCGATTTGCCAGTTGGCGCTGGCCTTTCGAGTTCGGCAGCACTCGAAGTTGCCACCGCT
>DASUWQ010000096.1:0-14041 GCA_036378375.1 Chthoniobacterales bacterium | reverse complement strand
GGACGGATCTTGTTATATGACCCGACCGATCGTCGAATAACAATCCAGGAATCCTTGGAGCCCGTTTTTTTCCCGGCGGGTGGTTTTATCCGAGCGGGTGTAGTTCAAGGTGCAAGTATCGGTTATCGGCGGGCGGCGATTGAAGCGGCGGGTGGCTTCGATCCGTGGTTTGGAGCTGGAGCAATCTACAGCGGGGATGAACTGGAATTGATGGCCCGGATCTCGGCGGCGGGTTGGAACGGTGCGTATGATCCCAAACCGATTGTCTACCATCATCACGGCAGAAAGACCTGGGAGGATGAGGTACGGCTTACGCGCTGGTACGACCGTGGCCGCGGAGCCTACTACGCAAAGTGCATGCTCAATCGACGACTGCGGAGCGTCTATATTAAGAATTGGCTTTTCACCCGGCAGAAGGAGTCGTGGCGTAGGACCGTCAAAGAAATTATGTCCGGTTTGGAATACGTGGCTCGAGCAGGCGTTTCGGGACGTTTATTAAACGGATAGGAATGGAAATCCGTTTGGCGTTTGGCGTTCGGGGTTTGGCGTTTTGACGGAACACGTCTGTTAGTCAGCAGGGTCCTATGAGCTTGTCGTCTCAAGAGGTTATTGTTTATTTCAACGGCACGTTCATGGAAAGACTGAACGGTGCCCATGCCCGCATGGACTCGTTCCTTCGATTCCTGTTGCGCCACTTCGAACGGGTCGTCGTCTACAGCTTTCGCAACCATCCAACGTGCCCATGGACAGATGAATTGGTGCAAAGGTTTGCTGCGGAATATCCGCGAGCACAGCTAGTTCTGGAAGAGCGCACGCCTCGGCTGGTGGCGATGACGCGGCTTAAGAATACGTTGGCCATGTTTCTACCGTCTTTCGCGCGACAGATTATAAAGCTTAGCCTTCCGGACGCCGCGCCGGCTTATGCGTCGCTCATGAAGGAGCATCCGGCCGCCACTCTCATCATCAACTACGTGGACGGACTCACGCAGTTAAATGGCGTTCCCAACCGAGAATTCGTGGTTGAAACGCATGACATCAAGTTCATCAACTACCGGTTCCAGGCTCACAAATCAGCCACTGATATAAGAACTATTTCCAAGTTTCGCAGCGAGATAGCCCTGCTGAGCACGGCTCAGGCGGTGATCGCTATCTCGCCAACAGAAAACCACTTTTTTGGGATGCTCGTCGACGGAGCTAAGGTGCTGTATATTCCTGAGTTCAATCAAGAAGCCGGGGTCGAAGAACTAGAGACGGAAGATGCGGAAGACTTTCTCTATGACCTCGTGTTCGTCGGTTCTGACAATATCTTAAATATCGGCGGCTTGATCGGTTTTCTGCAAGAACACGGAACTTGGCTGAAAAGGTACCGGGTCGCTGTGTGCGGCAAAGTTTGTCAACAACCGGATGTGATCCAGGTCGCAAGTCGCTATCCTAACGTCTCCCTTTTGGGTTTTGTGGACGACATCGACCAGATCTATCGCCGCTCCCGAGCGGCGGTTTCGCCCGTCGTCGGAACGGGTCTAAAAATAAAAATTGTGGACGCATTAGCCAAAGGCAAACCGGTGTTCGCATCTCCGTCTTCTTTGGCGGGGCTCCCGCCTGGTTATGAAGGTTGCGTGTTCCCGATCCAACGACAAGTTGTGACCCGTATTCTTGATCACGAAGAGAATCGTCGCGCCGCTGTACACGAGAGCCGGACATATTTTGCTAGTTTCGGCCAGCGAGGTGATCACGAAGAATTGCTCAGGTTGCTTCGTGGTTCGAATAATCCTCCTCGCTCTCGTCCTCGTCGTCGTCCTCGAGAATTGGTGGGTAGCTAAGGATTAGTGAATCTAGAATCTAACGGCTTTCTTTCGCGGAGTTCGTCTATGAAATATGACGTCTTTCGAGGACGAGGACGACGACGAGTACGAGTACGAACTCACAGGCTCTGAGATTTACGACGGGTATTTATCCCCATGAAAGGTATTCCGAATTCGTTTGTGGCACTCTGGTGCGTGTTGATGCCGGTGACATCATTTTTGGTCATCCGCTCTGCCCAAGGGACCATACCCGCATATATTTTTGCATTTATCTCTGTGGGTTTGGTCATCGTCGGCCGTGACAGCGGACAACCTTGTCTACAGCGAAGGCATTACATCACCCTAGCCGTGGCTATGGGCGCGATCTGGCTTCTCTTGCTGTGCGGGAGCCAACTCGGGCACTTAATCTCAGGCAGGCGCGACTTCGGTGAACTGTTCCTCAATAATCCGAGCGACACTCGCGTCGTGCTTCGCCCCGTGCTTTTCACCCAGACTTTGTATCTGGCTGCCTGCTTTTGTATCGCCTTGTTTTTTCGTTTCTTCTTCCGTCCCGAATGGATGCGTTATGTCCTGTGGGGCGCATGGTTTCTGGCCATCTACGGGATCTATGAATGGCTCTTCTTTCTTGTATTCCAGCAACCCGGTGACTTCCTTGGGAATCGGACGTATGGTGAGGATCTCCATACCGGAAGCTGGTCTCAGTCGATCCAGTTTGGGCCCTTCAATTTGCTTCGCATCAAGTCGACGTATGGGGAGCCCTCCTTTTTGTCCGCGGCCGTAGTCCCCTATCTATTGCTGGCTCTGGAGAACAGGAAAAAACTCCTTTCCGCCGCCCTGCTCTTTTGCACCGTATTCTCCACCTCGACCTCGGCCTATGCGGGATTGGCTTTTGCCTTGTTCATTTACTGCATATTGAAACGCAAATTCACTTTACCGCTGATCCTGATTCTTCTTCTTTTTGCCGGCGCATTGGTTGCTCTCTATTTTGCTTATCCCGATACCTTTGACGCGATCTTCACTAACAAAATAAACGGCGAGGCTGGCTCTGGCGATTTGCATCAGGCCGCCAACGACGCGATGATTTCGACGTTAAAAACCTTCGACCCCATGAACGCCATTTTTGGGATAGGTTTTGGTTATTACTATGGGTCGGTACTGACTACCATGCTGATTAACACCGGTTTGATCGGCCTGGCGGCCTACTGTTATGCATTCTTGAAGCCGGCAATTTTGTTGCGATCAAGTGACGGAGGTCTGGCCTTAAAAGTGGGGATCGCAACGATCTTTTTTCTGTATTGCATCAATGTCTCTGAGTTTTTCCTGCCCACGACGTGGATGTTTCTGGGTTTGGCCTACTGGCGACTCGATCAGCAGAAACTGAGAGATAGGTCAGGTAGCTCGCGCGAGATCGAGGTACCCGTGCGACCAGGTTTCGCCCACGCTCGGGGAACGTGATCACTGATTAGTGATCGGTAATTCGTGATTGGTGATGGGTTGCGCGTATTACGCGTGGTTTTTCGTGCTCGTGCTCGAATCCGGCCTTTTGTTTTGTCTCTATGTTTTCACTAAACCCTAGCTACCCAGTCTACGGGCTCCGTATTGCGGTAAGTTCTCTTTTGCTCCTATGCGTGATACCCGACCAAACTCTACGCGCCGATGAAAACGTCCGCGATGATCGCGTCGGTGTGTGCACTCATTTCTCACAGAATTGGTCGCCGGACTTGGTCATGCCGTTGATTGCGGAGTCGGGTGCAGGCTGGATCCGCGATGATTTTAATTGGTCTGACCTGGAACCTAAACCGGGGAGTTATCGCATCCCGACAAAAGCTAAGGCTTGGATTCAAGCCGCTCGAGCCGCCGGACTCAAGGTAGACGTGATCTTAGCTTATGGAAATCGGGCATATCCCGACCATTATGACACCGCTGCTTACGCGAAGGCCGCGGGTTGGCTCGCCCGCGAGCTCGCTAACGATGTTCAAGCCATCGAGATTCTGAACGAGCCTAACAATTTCGGGTTCAGGGATGCGTACGGTGGACAGTGGAATGGGAACGAACGCCTTGGTGGTGTCTCACCTTATCTGCAGAAGTATGTGCAAATCCTGAACGCTGCCGCCAAAGAGATCAAACTCACCAACCCGAATATGACCGTAATCGGTTTGAGCACTCCACCCCCCGCCAGTTTCCGGATGATTGCACTCGGCCTGGTTCCGCAAGTCGATGGTCTCACCGACCATCCCTATGGCAAAGATATCCCTGAAGTTGTGCCCTACGCTAATAATCCCTACTTTCTCCTTCGCGACGGGATCGCTACCGCTGACGCCAACGGCACCTTTGCCTCCCAAGTCTCGATGTTTCGGGAACAAGCAAAAAAATATGGCGCCACGGAGAAAATCTGGCACACCGAGTGGGGCTATTCGACCGAACGATCAAAAGCCGGTAAACCCGTTATTTCCGAGGACACCCAAGCGGTTTATATCCTCCGTCGGATATTGGAGAGCGAAGGTATCGGCGTCGAGCATACCTTTGTTTACGACTTTAAGGACGATGGAGCTGATCCCTACTCAAACGAACAAAATTTCGGCTTAATCCATAATGATCTTTCAGCCAAGCCGTCCTTTTTCGCTCTGCAAAGGGTTACCAGCACCCTTGCCGGAATGAGTGCAGCCGCCAAGGCGAAACAAGCCACGATGGAGCTTGACCCGGCAGTGAAATCGGGCCGCCTCGGCACCCGATGCTATACGTTCTCGAGCTCCGACGGAGCAACAACCGTAATCGCTTTTTGGGATGTGAAGCCGTGGGATCCCAATGCAAAACCCACGAACGCAACCATCGCGGTACCGGTAACCGGCGAAGCACGGCATGTTTTTCTATACGATCTTCTATCGGGAAATCAGACCGAGATCTCGGACAAGCTATCGCAAAATGTCTCTAATCGAGACGGCCGCATTTCGATACCCGTCTCGCTGTCTGCCGTTCCCCAGCTGTTGATCGTGCGTTAACGAATCCGCAGTGTGCAACAGCCGCCCAGTGCCTGGAGGGGAGCCGCTTTAGAGTGTGAATCAGGGATCTCGCGCTGACTTGCTAAAGCGGCTCCCCTCCAGACCTTGGGCCATACGATGCTGTCTTCCTTAGGACGACAGCGAAACATCTGACTTGCGAGGATCCAGCTTTGGAAACGTGTGTTAATCTGCGAACGCTGGGATACCACATTACGGGTGTCCAGCGATACCTACTGAGCCTCTTACCACACCTGCCGAAGGAGCTAGGCTCAGTTCGGCCACGACGGGCTTTGCAGGGAATAAAAGGGCATATCTGGGAACAGTTTTATCTTCCTACACAGCTCAAGAATCGGCTACTCTGGAGTCCAGGTAACACCGGGCCGCTAGGGGTAAGCCGTCAGGTAGTCACTGTGCACGACACTTCTGCTTTGGATCACCCTGAATGGTTCGAGCGAAAGTTTGCCATTTGGTACTCGGCCTTGCTGCCCCGTCTTATCCGCAAAGTGAGGGCAATCATTACGGTTTCTCAGTTTTCGAAGGAGCGGATCCTGGAATTTACCGGCGTGCCATCGGAGCGTGTCCACGTCGTTCATAACGGGGTTGATCAGCGATTTCACCCGATCGATTCGGCAACGGTGAAAGAGGTTACGGCCGGTTTGGGCCTGACCAGTCCATACGTTCTATTTGTCGGTTCACTCGAACCGCGTAAGAACTTGAAGATTCTGCTAGACGTTTGGCGGCAAGATTCTTTTGCCGAGACAACGCTGGCGGTGGTGGGAACCACTGGCCATCTCTTTCAACAATTTCAGCTCGACTCGATGCCGCCGGGAGTTCGCTTCCTCGGCCGGGTCGAAGATGATCTATTACCAGCTCTCTACTCTGGCGCAGCGGCCTTCGTCTATGGGTCTATTTATGAGGGGTTCGGTCTGCCGCCGCTGGAAGGTCTGGCCTGCGGTTGCCCGGTTGTCGTCTCAGACATACCTCCTCACCGGGAGGTGTGTGGCCAGGCGGCCGTTTACTTCGATCCCTATGATCGGGTCGATCTTTCACACAAACTACACGACGTACTGCGGCTGAGTGAGACCGAGCGCGTTTCCGTGGCCAATCAGGCAATACAGCGCGCCTCTCTCTATCCCTGGGAAACGGCCGCTGCCAAGACGTGGCAGATACTTGGAGCGCACGCAAAACAGTGAGCAGGCGCTCACCGGCACCCGTCACGTTCCGCGCTCACAACTAGATGTCGCTCCTACGGAGCTAGCCACAATTTTGTTGCCGGATTGCTATAAAGATTTCGCTCCTATGGAGCTAGGACTGCGGCCCTTACAGGTGCTGGACAGTGACTTCTTGCTCAGAATATGGCGGGCATCGGGGGCGATAGCGCTTCGCGAAATCACTGTGGTCTTGTGGGAGCCTCGCACTACTACCCGTTGGAGTGACGATCACGGAAGGTAAAGGAAAGCACAGGGGACGGCGCATATGCCTAAAGCTAACTGGAATATAGGAATTCAAATACTTCGCGGAATTGCCGCTACGTTGGTCGTGCTGCATCATTCACTGGAAGAGTCGTTGGCCGTCTCTCCCCACATATGGCCTAACTGGGCAATCTCATTCGGGGCATCCGGAGTCGACATCTTCTTCGTGATCAGTGGTTTCATTATTTATAGCGTGACCTATGGACAGGAGTCGCGGACCCAGCAGTCAGCGATCAGTTTCCTGATAAAACGATTCATTCGGATCTTCCCGCTGTATTGGATTTGCCTCTTTGTCACACTGGCTTTATGGGGCAGCGGCGTCTTTTATAGAAATCTTCCTGTCGACGGGAATATTTTCGCCTGTTCTCTTTTCCTGCTGCCCTGCGACAAGCTGATCGTCTATGTATCCTGGACGCTGGTTTATGAGCTGTATTTTTATTACTTGTTTGCGATCACTCTCTGTTTCCGCAATGCCCGGGCATCAATTCTCGCCACAACGCTAATCATCGTCTCGGGAATATTTGTTGGCCAAGTGTTGCCAGAGGGTCCGGTAAAGCATTTTCTGACAAACCCGATCGCGCTCGAGTTTTGTTTCGGACTGGTCATTTCCTACTTCATCCATTCTCCGGTACTTCGCGGGGCTTGGGTGCGATATCTGTGGCTACCTGGATTGGTGCTTATCGCTGTGGCTGCGTTTTTGATGGAAAACCCACATGACAGGACGAACGGACCCGCTAATGCTGTACGTTTTCTTGTGTGGGGAGTGCCGGCCGTGCTGGTGACCCTCTCGTTTATCCAGACGCGTTTTGCGAGCGCAGCGGTGAACCGGATCTTGGTGCCGGTAGGAAACGCATCCTATTCAATCTACCTCACGCATCCAATGACGATGATCGTGTTTGCCTTTTTGATGAAACATCACGTTCTAGGGGCAACGCATATTCCGATGGTTCTGCCGTTAGTGGTTGTGACCGCCGTAGTTTTTGGTGTTCTCGCTCATTACCTGTTAGAACGCCCGATTCTGAACTGGCTGCGAGGTCATCTCGAGCACGGGCAAAGCCAGCTGAAGAAGTTAACCACGGCGAGTGCCCGAAATTGAACCTCATCGCAAAATGACATCACTTCGTATTGGTATGGACGGAGACGCATTGCGCGCTCCGCTTTCTGGTGTGGGTCACTACATCCTCAATCTGGCCCGTGAGCTTGACGGGCTATTGCCAGAGGCATCTTTTATCGCTTACTCCAGACTACCGGCCGCCGCCGTCGTTCTGCCATCCCGGCGTTGGCAACTGCGCACCGAGCCGGTCGCTGCGTTTCGGCGACTACCCTCATTTGTATGGCTTAAGACCCGTTGCCGCTCGCAGTGCCTCAGAGATCGGATCAACGTGTTTTGGGCAGGGCGCAGCTTACATCCGAGACTCGGCCGAGCTGCCCGAACGGTTTGTACGGTGCATGACGTAAACTATCTCGTTGCTCCGGAGACCATGCAGTTCCAAAGCCTTTGGTCGAGCCGGCTTTTCTTTCGCGGCGATATTTTGACTGCTGATGCTGTGCTCACCAATTCATCCGGTACCGCGGACCGCATCCGCACGATGATCGGGGCTAAAGTAACCGGTGTCGTTCGGCCCAGCGTGACCACACGCTTTCACCTATCGGAACCGGCCGGCGAGACCGGGATTCCAGAGAAATTGTCGCGCCTTGGAGTTAAGCGTCCATATCTACTGTCGGTAGCGACAGCAGAGCCACGCAAGAATCTCGGCGCCGTGCTTAGCGCCTACATCGATCTGAAGCGAAGTGGGGCACTAGCCGATCATCAATTGGTGTTGGTGGGACCCACGGGGTGGAAGAACCAGGCATTGAAGAGAAAACTCGATGAGGCCCGCGCCTACAACGTGGTGTTGGCGGGCTATGTGCCGGACGACTTGTTACCCAACCTCTACGCCGCGTCGGACGCGCTGGTCTTCCCGTCCTTGTATGAAGGTTTTGGAATGCCTGTTCTTGAGGCACGCACTTGTGGTGCACGAGTTGTCACCACTGATATTCCGGAACTAAGGGAGGCCGGAGATGAGCATGTGATCTACGTGCAGCCTACTGTTGATGGGGTTAAGACAGGAATTACCAAAGCGGTTAGTTCTCCGAAGCCACCTCTAATGCTCCATCACACCTGGAAAGAGGAGGCACAAATTCTGGCAAACACGTTATCTGGGCAGAGCCTCAGTTTGGTAGAGCGAGGCTCCCGCGCTTCCATACAGCATTTTCAGGGAGGGCGGTCCGAAGCATCATGAGGCATTTTTGCGCGCGACGCCTCGCCCTACCAATCACCGAGAACATCCGCATTTTCGACTCCACATCATGCCACTTTTGTTAGATTGTTCGCTCTCGCTGATCAACCGGACCGGAGCCCATTACATCGCCGAGGAACTCGTTTCAGCCTTCGGCGGTAAAGGAACGGTAAGAAGGTGGCGTCTCTTGCAGCGCGAACTCCCCAAGGGCATCGCCCGGAAAATATGTGGGCGTTTGATGCTCCAGGAGATTACCCGACTTGGCACCTCGGACCGATTCCTCTGGCCGGAGCCAAAAACCAATAAACTGACGAGACTTTTTCTGGATCCGCTCTATGTCAGTCGTTCCAAGCTTGAGCCTTCTGATGTCGTGTTGTGTCACGACATTGGTCCACTGACCCACCCTCAACTCTACGACAGCGGCACCGTCACTGCGTATCAGAAAGCGTACACCAAGGTTGCCCAAGTGCAGCCTGGCGTCGTCTTTGTTAGCAACGCGTCCCGCCTCGCCTTTGAGAATCGATTCGGCACGGATTTTCGTTTTCTTCGGGCGATCCCTCTGTACATACGGAATGGCAGCGTCACTGGCCATACGGAACCGATTCCCGGTATCCAACGGCCGTTCTTCCTAACCGTCGGAGCGCTGGAGACAAGAAAAAATCAACGAGTTGCCATCGAAGCTTTCGAACAACACGGCTTCGCCAGGTGCGGCATTAGTTACATACTTTGCGGTGCGAGAGGCGCCGGGGCAGAGGAAATCGAAGCGGCAGCTGCACGTACGTCTGGAGTTAAAGTCTTGGGGTACGTGTCGGATGCACAACTACGCTGGCTCTATCAAGAGGCAAGCGCGTTCGTGCTGCCGAGTCTCCTCGAAGGGTTTGGGATGCCAGCGCTGGAAGCCGCGCTGCGAGGACTGATTCCTATCGTTTCACGAGACAGCGCCCTCACCGAGGCAGTAAACGGTGCAGCCATCCCGGTGGATCCGATCTCGATCTCGGAAATCGGCGGGGCCATGGAGTCAGTTCTCGCATTGGATGAGGCAAAACAGAATGCATTAAGAAAGAGAATGATGGCTCACGCTCAGGGAGCTACTCGAGAAAGATTCCTGGCAGAATGGAACGATTTGATTAGCAAAGAGCTGCAGTAATTAAACCGCGAAGAACAAAGAATGGATTCTACCAGTACAGACTCAGAATGCTCTTCGATAAGCGTTGTAATCGCGTCCAAGGGCCGTCCTGATTGTGTGAGGGAAACTATCGAATGTCTTCAGTGCCAAACGCTCCAACCAAGTGAGATCATCATTGTTGTCCCCTCACCTGAAGACTTGCCTGAGAACGAATGGGGAAATCAAGTGCGCTACGTCGTCGGTCCACTTGGACTAACCACACAGAGAAACGCCGGGATCGAAGCGATTCCAACCAATGTGAAATATGTGGCATGTCTCGACGACGATTTTGAATTGAAAGCGGACTACCTTGAACAAGCGGTCGCGTTTTTGGATGCTAATATCCAGGTCGTCGGGATTTCCGGCCGCATTCTCAAAGACGGTGGCATTAGCCGCGAGGAAGCGAAAAAGTTAATCGCCAATTACAAACCCGACGGAATCCCGAGGGGTATGTTCTACAGCCGCGGATCGCATCATATTCTGTATGGTTGCAATATGGTTATGCGGCGGCATCTCCTAACTTACGAGAAATTTGATGAGAACCTTCCCTTCTATTCTTATGGGGAGGACTATGATTTCTCTATTCGCTTAGAGCATTACGGGCTCATCGGCCGCTTCGCAGGCTGCGTCGGCGTTCATCTGGCGACGCCGGGAGGCCGAGTACGAGAACTATTACGGGGCTACTCATTCGTAGCTAACAATTGGTACTTTCTGAAAAAAGGAGTGGTGCACCTACCCCCTCTGATGGCCTGGATTCGTTTCTGGTTGGTCTGCGTGGGAAAGAGCCTTTGGCAAAGCTTACTGAAGCTACTGAAAGGCGATCGGTCTCTGGATTGGAGTGGAAGAGTGAAAGGACATTTGTTGGCGATAAAGGATATTTCCCTGGGGCGGTGCCATCCGCAGCGGATCAAGGAATTGTAACCAATCGGCGGGTCGCCAGTCCCGCAGGCGGGATTCAAGAACGGCTCCGTAGGAGCCCAATCTTTGTAGCCTCGATACAGAGAGAAAACGGGAGCAGCTCAGGAGGAGCGACATCTAATCGGGAACCACCTTCTATGCCGCTCCTACGGAGCTAGTCGCCTTTTGCGTACCGCTACTATAAAGATTTCGCTCCTACGGAGCTGGGAATCCTCGCGACTGAATCAAAACCGGCGCCGAAGCAGTTTTTCCACAGTCTGCTAGGCAATTCTCTCTTTCGTCACCCTTAAACCATGAGAGTTGGATCACCGTTGAAAATATCCCTCGCCAGTACTGACGAAGAGTATTCGCAGACCTTCGTCCGTGATCACATTAACCGCCTACCTGGCGAGGTGTTCCCTGTGCTTGGAGGCTGGCCGGACTGGAGGCACCAGGGTCAATTCATTCTTCCTAAGCGATATCGCCTGGGCCTTCGCTTCTCCAAAAGATGTCCCTCCTGGGTGGCAGAACGAATCCGAAAAGCAGGTGAAAACCATTTAGCTTCGTTTATTAAACGCACAGACGTCACGCTGGCCGAGTTCGGTCCGGTGGGCGTTAGTCTGCTGCGCCCATGTCAAATCGCCAAGGTTCCTTTGGTCGTTCATTTTCACGGATTCGATGTCTACGACCGCAGAGTTCTCGATCAGTACCAAAAGGATTACCAAGAGCTGTTTCGAAGCGCCGCTGCGTTTGTGGTAGTCTCAAAGGCGATGTCCGAGCAGGTAGCCCGGCTTGGCGCACCGCGGGAGAAAGTTCACATCAACTCTTGCGGCGTCGATGTGCTGCGTTTTGACGCCGCCGACGTCGACAGTAACCCGGCACACTTTCTGGCTATCGGACGTTTTGTCGAAAAGAAGGCGCCGTTTTTAACGATTCTCGCATTCGAACGGGCCTTTCGGCAGTGTCCTGACATCCGATTGAGCCTCGTTGGTGATGGCCCTCTGCTGGACTGCTGCAAACAGATAGTGCGTGCGCTGCGACTCGAAAACGCGGTGGAGTTCCTTGGCGTCGTAAGTCACAACAGAGTGCCCGCGCTGATGCGGCGCTGCCGTGGATTCGTGCAGCACTCAGTAACGGCGCCTTCTGGAGATTCTGAGGGGAATCCGGTCGCAGTTATGGAGGCGGGTGCAGCGGCGTTACCGGTCGTAAGCACAAAGCACGGAGGGATACCTGATACGGTAACGCACGGCGAGACCGGCCTGCTTTCAGAGGAGGCAGACATAGATTCTATGGCCAATCACATGGTACTTCTAGCCCGAGATCCGAACCTTGCTTCCGAACTGGGCAAGAAGGCGAGAGTGCGAATTCAGAACCTCTTTTCGATGGAACGTAGCATTCAGGGCCTCTACGGAGTCCTGGAAACAGCCGTGAAAGGGGCAGATCTCGCAACGCAGACGCAGGCATCGGAAATCAAATCTTGGAAACCAAGCTCTGAACAATATGGGACTTTGGCAGAACGCTGAACTAACCTCGCGGCATTTATCTCCATGAATTTTCTTATCACCAATTCGGTGCCGCTGAACGGCGGTGATGAAGCACTGCTGCGGGCACTCGTCACGGCGCTCACCAATCGATGGCCAGATTCTAAGGTTACAGTTCTCTGCAAAGATCTTGAGCTAGCTCGCAAGCAGTTGCCGGATCTGAACCTGGAAGCGGACCTGGAGTTTGCGAAAACGGAGGAATCTAGAAGGAACACTTTCGCATGTTATCATGCAGCTGATGTAGTGCTCTCCGCCCCCGGTGGATTCCTGCACGATTACTACTCAGTTGAGGAGCGTCTGCAAGGATTTGAAGTTGCGCTGGGCTTGTCAAAACCGCTTATCTTGATCGGTCAATCGATTGGGCCTTTCTGGAAAGGTAGGTCTATCAAACGTGTGCGGAAGGTGCTCAATCGGGCATCCTACATTTGCGTCAGGGACCAGATCTCAAGCCGGCATCTGGCTCAGTGCGGTGTGAACTCAGCGAAGGTTAAAGTAACCGGTGATGCGGCGTTTTTGTGGCGCCGGATAGCGCCTGAGCTATTCAAGCCGAAGGCTGAATCGAATACCCGGCTCATCGGTTTGAGCTTTCGGGTGTGGCCGCTTGGTGATCAGGCAATGCAGGAAAAGACGATCGCGAAGGCCGAGCAACTGTGCCGCCACCTCCTGACCGACAGCAATAAGAGAATTCTCTTCCTGTCTACCTGCCAAGGTATACCCGGTTATGTGGACGATTCTCAGATGGCTTCGCTGATTCGCGACCGCCTCCCTGAGAACCTACGCGCTCGGTGTGAACTGGATGGCGCGCGTTACGGACCGGTGGAACTGATCCAGGCGCTCGGACAATGCGACGCGTTCATAGGGATGCGATTGCATGCCTGCATCCTGTCGATGTTAGCTGGGGTACCGGCTATGGGCTTGGGCTACGAAGACAAGACGCAGGAAATCTTTGGGCAAATGGGCCTCGGATCGTACCAAATTCCGTTTACCAGTGAGGTAGAGAACTGGATCGAGAAGGCCGAATACTTTTTAGCAGGTGTAAGTGGCATTAAAGATCGGTTGGCCAAAGCGCTGGACGAGCGCTGCACGGCCGCAGAGGAAAACATTAAAGTGATTGAAGAACAATTATCGAAGATGGCTGCTCCTGAGGTGAGCGCACTCACCACTGAACAACGTTGGACTCAGTCGGTCGAACGTTACGGACGCCCGCATCTGCGTCTTCGGCAGGTAGCAGCGCTGGTGAAGGAGTTGGAGCCGAAACGAATGTTAGATGTCGGTTGCGCTACCGGTCATCTGCGAGTGCTGTGCTCGGGGGTCGAGTATACCGGGTGCGATTTCATCGCGCCGGCGCCTCCTGTCGGCTTTCCGTTTGATCAGTGTAATTTCAATCGGGAGCCATTTCCGTCCGGTCTGAATGACTTTGACGTCGTCGTCTGCTCAGGCGTTCTCGAATACATCGACAATGCGCCCTCATTCTTAGCTTCTCTCCGGTCGGCTTTAACGCCAGAAGGACACCTGATAATCACGTACTTCAACATGAACCACATCTCGCGCATTTGGAGGCTTGTTACCGGGCGCTCTTTCCCGGTCCATCCCGATTGGCGGGGCTTCTACTCGCCGCGCGAAGTCAAGAAGATCATCGAGAGGAGCGGATTTCAAATCCTCAAGTCCATTGCCACAAGTCACGCTCTTCGCCCCGCGGTTAGCGTCGAAGAGACCGTCTCTGCACCGCTGACTCTGGGTAGAACACACTGGGGGTCGAGCCTATTTGCTCACCAGTTCATTTTCGTAGCAGCGAAGACTCTCGCACCAGACAGTTCCAGATCTAACTAAAATCATGCGGACAAGACGTTGACGAAATAACACTCCGTTAAAGTGAATAAATTTGA
>DASUWQ010000095.1:0-13298 GCA_036378375.1 Chthoniobacterales bacterium | reverse complement strand
TTCCCTCGCCCGTTTTCCATTGTGGAAATTCTTATAGACGAACTATGGTCCACTCAATGAAACGCAAGATCGCTGCCATCCGTACCTTGAAACAGGCCAGGACCTATATCTTGCAAGCCGGTATATGCGGTATTTTCTCCGACGCCGGAGTTGGTATCGCGAACCTATGGGAGGTGGTCGATTTGCCTGATCGGCAACCGGGAGAAAAGGGCTGGGGCCAAAAAATCATTGCGATCTGGCGATGGAAAAATGAACTACCGGCCATCTATCCCGCAGAGATCTTCTATGGAAAGATTCCGCCTGGTCGGGCCGTATTAATGAGTATGGATTACCTCCGTATGGAACACTATTCGAAACATCATCGGCCACTGAGGCAATGCAGCTCCTTAGCGCAGAAAATCTATGAAAGGCTGAAGCTGGATCCTCTGACGACCGGTTCGTTACGAGAGGAATTGAACATGACCCAGCGTCCAGAGCGGAATCGATTCGAGCGGGCGCTACAGGAACTCCAGGTCACCCTGAACATCGCACGCCGCAACAGTCTGGAAGATGAAAACGATACCTGGGTTCTCTTTACTGATCAGTATTTAGATGTGGTGCAGGCAAGGGAAAGTTCCACATCGTAATCACCAGCTCACCTCCAGCCGGCATCGCTGCTTTATGAACGCCCAAGAAGCACAGACTCTCCGACTCCATGAGATTGTCGTCTGGACCCCGGATGGGTCGAAGGGCGAAGTGATTGTAATAGACGGTTCCGGGATCAGAGTCCGCTGGGAAGACGATCAATGTGGCTACTATCAATTCACCGACCTAATGTCTCAGATCGAAAGGTTACCTTGAGTGCAGGACAAGAGCCAATCCGAGGACGCTCTAAGCTCGGATTATTTTGAACAGACGACCGCAAAGCGGCTGAACCGCAACCAAAGCCGAGAAAATCTCACGCAAAGACGCCAAGACGCTAAGAGCTTCTGAATGAGGACAGGTCAAATGTTGGCCATCCAAAGGTTGTCGCTATGCAGCAGCACCACTACTACGTCGCGGCCCGATTTGACCTGTTCTCAGGCCTAGCGTCAAGGGCGCGCCAAGCGTAGGCGGCCTGTTTTTCCCGAGATACTTCAGCAGCCCTGTCAGCCTACACAAATCGTCCTTTAACTCAGTCAATTGTTCTTTCAGTCTCGAAAGTTCAGCTCGGGTACTTTTGCCGAGATACGACAAATCCAGAGGAGGAAGTTCTACTTCTGGTACCTGAAGACGTCTGGTGGAATTAGCGACGTTCTCCGGGAGTGCTGTGACCGAAGCATAGGTCATCGTGTCCATAATCTTTTTCTCCTCTGACCTCAAACTTACGCCTCGAGCCGTATAAGGTGCAGATAGGTTGCCCAGGCAATGACTAGTGAATACATTCTGGCCGTGCCAGACGATCAGAACGCGGGCCAACTGCGAGCTTTTAAACCGGCTGGTTTGACTGTTTCAACCCGAGTAGTCACCTCCGTAGTGGTGGTCGCGTTTGTTGTAACCTTGGTTATGAGTTTTTTGGGCGGCGGTTTGGTTACGCGCCTGATTTGCGTTGTATTGGGTATTGTTCTGATCGGATGTTGGCTCTTCTCTGTTAAGAGTTACGCTGTCGCTGATCGATCTGTCATCGTTCAGCATCCTTTGTGGAGCGCCAGATTCGAGCAGAGCGGTTTAGCGCCGGATGTCCGCCGCCCCGGCAACGATTCAATTCGGCTTTTTGCTTCCAACTGGATTTTCGGTCATACGCTCGGCTTGTGCTACAACCACAAAATTGGGACTTTCTTTGTCTACATGACCGACCCCCGATTCCGGCTTGACGTTGAGACCGGGCGCGGCGTGCTTGTGATTTCGCCGCGTGATAAGGAGGCTTTGAGCCGTGCTCTGGCTGGCCTTCCCACTGCTTGACCGCGACCGCAGTTGCCTCAAGCTACTCTGAAGATTCCGAATCCTTCGATCTCTTTAAATTTCTGGAATCGCGACCAGCGATCGAAATCATGCAAGATAATAAGACGGTTGAGATCGCCATCGATATCCTGGTTGATTCGATCGAAGGTCTTTAATTGATCCCATACGCTTCCGATACCCGTCCCGAGCGGCGCATATACGCCATCTTTATTGATTCCCATTAAGTTTCGCGAGCTGTAGATGCAATCTCCTGCAACCACGCATCGGCCACGGGTTGTCTCTATGACGATGTATTGTTGTCCAAGGGTGTGTCCATGTCCCTCACGGACGTGAATGCCTGGCAAAACATTATCGCGGTCCCCTTCCAGTAGGTGCAAACGATGCTCATCTGCCGCATCGAGAGCGCTCCTGATATCCGCAGTGTCTAAAATGCTGGTCAAATATCCGAAGCGAGGCGGCAAGGCCATCGCTTCAATCCAGCTCAGCAGTTCTTTCTTTTGCAGGTAAAGATTGGCGTTCGGATATTTGTCGATCGATCCCATGTGGTCAAAATGCGCATGCGAAATAACAATGTCCGCTACTTTTTCCGGCGTGATATCCAGCTCCTGGAGCAGCCGTAAGGGCGAGATCCATTCCGGTATTCCGAACTTTTGAGCCATTACCAGGCCGGTTTCTTCTCTCATAAAACCGGTATCGATAAGAGCAATGCGATCACCACTCCGAGCGACCACAAAAGAGAATGGCACGTTCATGGCCCCTTCTGTGTAAGCGCCCTGAAGTAAACTGGCGATCGGTTGGTTCCTGCTTCTGGCATATTCCAATACAAACAGGTCCCACAAAACGTTTTCTTTAGCGGGCTGGGTCATAGCTTTGGACAGTCGATTCTGTTAGGGGAAACTACTTTTCTGCGAAATACCGGCTAAGGCTGCTGAGCCCCACTGCCAATATCAGGATCACTCCTTGAAAGAGATATTGATAGAAAGTAGCAGCGCCGAAGATGGCTAAACCGTTAAAGCCGACTGCGATAATTAGGACGCCGATGCAGGTGCCAAGAATATGGAACTCGCCGTCCCGGAGCGTGGCTGAACCGAGAAATACCGCCGCGAAGGCAGCCAGCAAATAGCTATCGCCCGCTCCCGTTGTGCCACTACCTAACGAAGAAGCCAGTAAAATTCCAGTCAGCGAGGCGCAAACGCCTGCGATGATAAACCCCAAAATCTTTATGCGATCAACCCTGATGCCGCATAGTCGCGCCGCAACCGGATTCGCGCCCACTGCTTGAATGCTTTGTCCAACCGGTGTGCGTTCTACCAAAATCCAGAGCGCCGTGACGAGCAGAGCCATTATAAGAACATCGTTGGGGACGCCCCAAATTCTTCCCAGCGCAATCTGAGTGAATGAATCCGGCACTCCGGCTACGATGGGCGCACCCGTTGAATAAGCAAAATTGAGCCCGACGACGACGGTACCGATACCGAGTGTCGCGATAACCGAGTTAACCCTCGCTTTTGTCACGATTAACCCGTTCACAACTCCTATTAAGCCCCCGCATCCTAGCACCAGGATAATGGCCAACGGTACAGGCAGTCCTTGGTTCGCGATCAAACCAGTCGCCAGCACCCCGGCATAACTGGCAGCATACCCGATACTCAAGTCCAGTTCACCCACGATCACTGCCACGGTTAGACCACCGGCAATGATCATACTGAGCGATGCTTGATTTAGCACATTAAGGAAATTACCAAATGTGGGGAATGCGTTCGGCGCCAAAACCGAAAAGATGCCGGCCATTATAAAGAGACCGAGAATAGTTCCGTACTTAGCCAAAAGGCTCAGCGCGATTCGGTTTTTTGGTGCAGGATCCAGCATTTTCTCAACTAAACAGCCGACGCGGTGCGGTGATAACTGGCATGAACGATCGCATCCCTGGTAATGGTATTTCCTCGTAGCTCTTGCACAATCTTACCTTCTGCCATTACGAGCACTCGATCGCATAATCCTGGAAGTTCCTCTGCTTCAGACGAGATAACGATTACTGACATGCCCTCAGTCACCAGCTCGCGAATGATGCGGTGTATTTCCGCTCGGGCGCCAACGTCCACTCCGCGAGATGGCTCATCCAGGATCAACAGCTTGGGATGGCTAACTAACCATTTGCCAATCACAATCTTTTGTTGGTTACCACCGCTGAGGTGATCAACCAGCGTGTCGATACTTGAGGCTTTGACTCGCAGCCGGCTTCCGATTTCCTTTGCCATACCCGCGCGGCGTCGTCCGTCTAACAAGGGTAACCAGGGCTGGATCCTCAGATCCAATAGATTGGTTATGGTTAAATTGAAAGCAACGCTCTTGCCGGCAAACAATCCTTCGGCCCTTCGTTCTTCTGGAACAAATCCGACTCCGAAATTGACTGCATCAGCCGGAGATCTGGGTGAATAAGCCCTGTCTTCAAACGTCATCGTACCTTTGTCGGGCTGATCCACACCAAATATTATTCGAACCAATTCAGTTCGACCCGATCCTACTAGTCCGGTCAAACCTAAAATCTCGCCCTTCTGCAAATCGAAACTGACCTCTCGAACGGAGTGGCCACTAACAAGCTGCGATACCCGCAGCAGCGGCGGCCGGGAACTATCGTATGGGACAGCGTGGTTCGCTGACACCGGGGCCTCACCTCCGACGATCGCTTCCAGTAATTGTTTCCGAGTCAGCGTTTTGCGTTCGGATTGCATAACGCTGCGGCCGTCCCGAAAAGCGGTCACCCGATGGCAGAGGTCCATGATCTCGTCCAACCGATGGGAAACATACAAAACCGCCACCCCCTCACCTGCTAACGCACGTACTATGCGAAACAGGTTTTCCGATTCCCTGATCGATAGCGAAGCAGTTGGCTCATCCATCGAAATAAGGCGCGCTTTCCGAACTAACGCGCGGCAAATAGAAATCAGCCACTTTTCTGCCGGGGATAGCCTCGCGACCGGAGCATTAAGAGGAAATTGAATTCCGACCTTATCAGCTACGGGTTGGACCTGAGAACGAATCGCCCGCCAATCAATTACCCCAAGACGGGTTCGCTTCGGCGCTCCCAGCATTATATTTTCCAGTGCGTTCCAGCATGGCACTAGGTTCAGCTCCTGATGAATAAAACTCAGGCCAAGGTCAGCTGCTTGTTGCGATTCTGAGAGCTGAACCTCGACACCATCTATCGACAAAGAGCCAGCGTCGGGCTTTTCTACTCCCGCTAGCACCTTGATGAGCGTGGACTTACCCGCCCCATTCGCTCCGACTAGTCCATGCACTTCCCCCGGCAGAATATCGAGGTCGACCCCTTTTAAAGCTTGGATACCTCCGAAATGCTTCTGCAACCCCCGAACACTGACAAACGGTGCCTCGCTCACTTCCCTTACTTTTTCAGCGATTCCGGATGTTCCTTTACGAACTCTTCTACCGTGTCTTTCGTCACTAGTACCGCAGGAACATCTACCGTTTTCGGTATCCAGTCCTTGCCCGCCTTGATCGCATCGTCCAGCACGTCCACCAACGTCACTCCTTCACTCGCGGTATCTTGCCAAGCCGTGGCAGTCATAAAGCCTTTCCGGATGTTTTCGATGGCTTGGGCGTTGCCATTTTCTCCGTAAACCTTGATGTCGGTGCGTGCTTGCTGCCGGAGCGCTGAAATCGCACCGATTGCAGGATCATCCCAGCTTCCCCAAATCGCTAATCCGTCATGTCCGGCCGGGTGAGACGCTAGCCAGGCGGTGCAATACTGAGCGCCATCCTGAAAGTATCCAGGAATTCTGACCTCGTTTTTCGTCACTTTAATCTCGGGCATTTTGCTCAGAATGCTGTCTAGAACCTCCTCCCGCTCCCGGGCCACTTGCCCTGTATGGTAGGTGAGCGCCAAAACAGCTCCTTTTTCACCAAGGTCCTTTGCCATCATTTCGACGATCGGCTTTGCCATCGGCCCTCCCCCGCCGTCCGTAGCCACAACTCCGTTTCCGAGGCCACCGCCCCACGTTGCCACCGGTACCGAAGCTTCTTGGGCGGCATGAAGCCCGGCGCCCAGCGAGCTGACTGGAAAAACCATGTCAATAATGGCGCCTGCTTTCCGCTGCACCAGATTCTGTATCGCGGCATTCGCCTGATCAGCGCTTCCCTGCGCATCAATCACCGTCGTGTCCCATCCCTTTGTGGCAGCTTCTTTTGTTGCTGCCTGAATGAAACGCTGATTGTTGGCCTCGTTGGCGCTGATTGAAACAATGCCGAGCAAAAATTTGGCTTCAGCTTGAGTAGCGAATAAGAAGCCGACTAGAGCCGAGATGAAAGCAACTGGGGAGAGAGCACGCATGAGTTTGTAGTTTTATTACAAGGAAAACTCCATCGCACAACAAAAGATGGGCGTCCAGACTTTCGGCCAAAGATTCAGCGTCGACCCGGAAGTCCGCGTCAGTCATTTTGCGAAGAGCCTTGTGATGAGGTGAATGAGAAAACTGCAACCCATCGGTGCTACCCCCCTGTTATATCCTGTGAACTCGTGACTACTCCTGACTCCTGGATTCTGGCTCCTGGCTCCTCCCCCTTTAGGGACTCTTGGCCGCTGCGGCTTTGGCCGGGCTAGACTCTGCGATCTTCAGCGGCGAACCATCCATGATAGAATCGGACGGATCAAGAATCACGGTGTCTTCTGCGGTCAAGCCATTCAACACTTCAACTGTACTCCCATAGTCGTGACCGATCGTGATCGGCACTAACCTCGCTTCCCCGTTGCGCACGACGGCTACGCGCAAGCCCTCAGCTCGAAACAATAACGTATTCGTCGGGACGGTGACAGCTTTTGCCGCCGATGGGAGGTCCAAATGGACAAATGCGTAAGCGCCGGGTAGCAGACGTCCTGTAGGATTATCGACATCGACCTCCACGCGCAACGTTCTGGATATTAGATCGATCGAGTTCGAATCTCTCACTAAAGTACCGGTGAACTTTTCTCCCGGAAACGCATCCAGGGTTAACATGACCGTCTCACCTGACTTGATTGCGGTAGCGTAGACTTCCGGCACCGAAATATAAACCCGGAGCTGGCTCACGGCGGCCAGATGGAACAATTCCTTCGGAGTGGTGTTATCTCCCTGAATAAGATCCCCGACATCGGTGTTCCTCGCGGTAATCACGCCGGTGAATGGCGCGTAGACATGTTCAAACTGTTGCAGTTTTTGCAATCGAGCTACGTTTGCTCTGTCCGAATCCGCGGTTGCTCGTTTTGCGTTCAGATCACTAACCGCCTGGTCCCTTTCTTGCTTGGACACCACACTCGATTTCTCTAGAAAGACCCAGCGGTCAGCAGTGATCTGCGACAATTGGAGATTCGCTTCTGCGGTTTTCAGTTGGTTCTCCGCCTGCGCCAATTGCTCATCCAACTCGGGCGTCTCAATCTCTGCCAGAAGCTGTCCTTGCTTAACGTGCGCGCCGATGTCGAAATACCATTTTTTCAGATAACCACTGGTCCGGGCATAAATCGGGGCATCGGTGAAAGCCTGAGTATTGCCGGGCAACTCAATCGCCTGGTCAGCAGAACCCTTCGTCGGATGTGTAACATTAACCACCTCGGCCGAGGTCGATTTAACGGCCGCTTCCAATTTTTTTTCGGCATCAACGCGAGAACCGATACCGGAATAAATCAAAAAAGCGAAACCAGCGGCTAAAAGAACAACGCTACCGACAATGATTGGGCGCCGAGTTCGCAACCGATTGCCCGGACTCGCTTTCGCAACTGGGACGGCCGGTTCTGACCGAAGTACCGTTTCCTGCGATTCAATTGACATCAGTGTATCCTCTCTCGTTCGGCCTTTCGAAAAACGTGGTGGCAGCTGCAACCGCTACCGGAGTTCAAAATTGTTTCGAGCTTTTTCAATGTAACCTTTTCCTGACGGTTAACGATTCGTTGCAAGATCGGGTTGCCCATCCGGGCCAATTCCGGCTCCAGAGGTGCGATGATGCAGCATACTGAAAACTGCGGGCACGAAGAGCAGCGTGGCGACTGTCGCACAAAGCAAGCCCCCGATCACGGCCCGACCTAAGGGGGCGTTTTCTTCACCGCCATCCCCTAAACCGAGAGCCATCGGAACCATGCCGATAATCATCGCTAACGCGGTCATCACCACGGGGCGGAACCGAGTTGCTCCCGCTTCGATGGCTGCGCGCAACGAGTCTCCGTGTTCGTGCAACCGCTCTTTAGCAAAAGAAACCACTAAGATGCTGTTGGCAGTCGCGATACCCATACACATTAGCGCTCCCATTAGGGCCGGGACGCTCAACGTGGTATGCGTTAGAAAAAGACAAAGCACAATACCAGTCAGCGCAGCCGGTAAAGCCGTAATGATAATAAACGGATCCAGCCACGACTGAAAGTTGATGACGATCAACATGTAAACCAGTACCACGGCTAAGGCTAAGCCTGATAAAAGGCCGGTATACGAGCTCTCCATGGTGCGCACTTGGCCACGAATCGTCAAGAAGGTGCCGCGCGGGAGTTCTTTCCGGTTATCATCCACGATCTTTTGCAGATCCCGGTTCACTGCACCTAAATCCCGGTCCTGGACCGCCCCGTAAATATCAATGACCCGGCGGATGTTGTAGTGGGTGATTAATCCCATCTCGTGGCCACGGCTTACTGCGGCCACATCTGCCAATATCTCGGTGTTAGACCCGGCGGTACCCGGCAGCGGAATATTAAGAAGGTCATTAATTGATTGGAATCGATATTGGGGAGTTTGTACGACCAAGTTATAATTAACTCCGTTTTTCCAATTCAAAAAGAAAAGCGGAGTTATCTGAAAACTCCCGCTCAGAGCGTTCAATACACTGTTGGCAGTATTTTGTTCTGTGTAGCCGGCTTGGAGCGCTTTTACCCGGTCAACCGCGACATTCAACGTCGGATAGTCTAACGGCTGTTGCACCCTGAGATCGACCAGGCCCGGAACGTGCCGCATCTGGGCCATGAGCTTCTCGGCGATCTGTTGGCTGGCGACAACGTCATTGCCTTCAACCTGGACATCAATCGGCGACGGCAGACCAAAATTAAGGATCTGCGTCACAATGTCGGCCGGTAAGAAATAGAAGGTGACCCCAGGAAACCGCTGCGGCAGCTGAAGGCGAAGGTCCCGGACATAATCCGCAACCGGACTATGATTCCGGCGCAGCGATACCAATACGTCGCCATCGTTTGCGCCCAAAACCCCCGTGGTCGAGTGCATAGTATTGTATGGGCTATAGGGCAGACCGATGTTATCCAGGATATTATCCATTTCTTTCGCCGGAATAGTTTGCCGAATAAAGCCCTCGACCAAGTCGAGCAAACGCGCCGTCTCTTCGATTCGGGTCCCGGTCCTGGCGCGAACGTGCAGAATGAATTGACCGCTATCGGTATCAGGAAAAAAGTCCTGGCCAAGCCAAGGCACCAGAAAGGCCCCGCAAAGGCACGCCCCAAGAAACGCCAGGATAAACAGCCTCCGATGAGCCACTAATCGGGTTAACAATCCGTGATAGGCATTTCGTACTGACTCGAAACCTCCCTCAAACGCGTGTTGCAGACGCGTAAAGACGTTTCTCGGATTCGGCTCATGATGTTTGGCCTTCAATAGATACATCGCCAGCGTCGGCACCAACGTTCGAGAGAGGACATACGAGGCCAGCATGGCGAACACCACGGCTTCAGCCAGGGGCACGAAAAGATAACGTGCTACCCCAGTTAACAGAAACATGGGCAGGAAAACGATACAGATACAAAGGGTAGAAACTAAGGCCGGTACAGCGATCTGGGCTGCACCCTCTAAAATGCCATCGTGCAGGGAACGTCCCTGCCTTAGCACCCGCTCGATATTCTCGATCGTAACCGTGGCATCATCGACCAAAATCCCCACAGCCAGGGCCAGACCTCCCAGCGTCATGATATTGATGGTTTCACCGAGAAGGCTAATAATTATGATCGACGTCAAAATCGAGAGCGGGATGGAAATCGCAATGATCAGCGTGCTGCGCCAACTCCCCAGGAATAGAAGGATCATGAGGCCAGTTAACCCTGCCGCAATGACTCCCTCCCGGATGACCCCACTGACAGCGCTTTGCACGAAAATACTTTGGTCTGCCAAAGGCGTCATTTTTAGCTCTGGCGGAACAATCGTGGCTACGCGCGGAAGTAAACCTTTCACACCGCTTACGACGCTAAGAGTCGATGCGTTTCCCGCTTTGATAATGCTCATCAACACGCCACGCCGGCCATCCTGCCGCACCACGTTGGTTTGTATGGCAAACCCGTCGCTAGCCGTAGCTACGTCTCGTAGATAGACCGTGGTATCGCCAATCTGCTTGATCGGAAGATTGTTCAGCTGAGCCACCGTCAAAGGATACGTGTTAGCGCGAATATCCAACTCGCTCTGGCCTAGCTTCACCGTCCCAGAGGGAAGCACCAGGTTTTGGGCGTTCACCGCACTGAGGACATCCGTCGGCGCGATATTTCTCGCCTGCATCAGGTTTTGATCGAGGTTGATCATGACCTGACGCTGCTTCCCACCGTACGGATAAGGGATCACCACTCCCGGAACCGTGATCAATTGCGTCCGGACAAAATTCAGCGCCAAGTCGTTCAATTGTTGCTCAGAGAGACCGGACAGCCCGAGTTGGAGAATGGGGACGCTGGAAGCGCTGTAATTGATGATCTCCGGCGGCTGAATACTCGATGGCAGCAATCGCAGTGCGAATTGAGAAGCGCTGACAACCTGGGAATTCGCGCGATCCACGCTCGTATGAGGCTGAAGAAAGATTTTAATGATGGCTTCGCCGTTGTAGCTCGTGGATTCTATGTGCTCGACATTATCAACGAGAGTAGTGAGTACTTTTTCGTAAGGCGTGGTCAACCGCCCCTCGATATCTTCTGGGTTTAGGCCAGTATAAGTCCAGGCGACCGAGATCACGGGGATATCAATATTCGGGAAAATGTCCGTTGGGGTTCGCAGAATGAACAACGGGCTAAGCACGAAGATCAGAAGTGCGAAAACGATGAAGGTATACGGCCGATTAAGAGCAAGCTTGACGATCCACATAGAGCATCACTCCCTCATGAGTTCAGAAGATGAGTCCCAGCCATAAGGAATACAGGGATATCCCCTTATTTGACCGATCTGTCAAGTTCGGTGTGATCCGGGCGGTCGCGCCTAACTTGATAGGGCGAGGCTCCCGCACGGCCGCGGCGTTTTTCCATTTAGGTGAAGTTCCGCGGCTTCGCCAGCTCCGGGTTATAAGCGATCGACAATAACATTGACCGCAGCTTTTCCGCTTCGTCTTTACCGAAAACCGCCTCGAAACGTTCCTGAGCAGTCTGCCAGTACCGGTTCGCTTCGTTAAATTTCGCCAGGCCCTGTTTGGTTAGGGCGATCAATCGAACTCGGCGATCCCGAGGATCTGTCAGCAGACTGATTAAACCGTCTCTCTCAAGCGGACGCAGATTTTGTCCTAGCGTCGATCGGTCCAGTACCTGCTGTTCGGCCAGCTCCTGCACGCTCGGTAACGCTGGACCTCTTTGGTTCAACGCAGACAAAATGCCGTATTGGCAGAGACTGACCCCGGCCGGCGCCAAAACGGTATCGTAAAAGTGCCCCACCCGTCGACCAGCCCTCCTAATGGCGCCCGCGTTGCACCGCGTTATCCAGACCTGCGTTGGTTCCTCCGGCCCCTTATCTTTGATTGTTATCTTCTTTCGATTACTCAAATAACTTTTCGACTCTACATACGGGGATCTCCCCTTAATGTCGAATACTATTCTATACTAGCGTCTTCTCAGCCTGCAACTGCAGTCCGCCTGCGATTCTCAAAACTACCGAATTAACTATAAAAATTAACTAACAAGAAAATGCCAACCTCGTCTAACAACACATTTGCGGATAATTACCGGCGCAACGGGTCGGACGTGCGACAGCCGTGGCTTTTGCCCCAAGGCGCCAAGGTGGTCCTCGAAAGGGTTGGCACGTTGACGAGGCGTATTCTTCCCATCGCCTGGAGGGGAGCCGCTTTGCACATGACCGGACGACCACACGATGTTCGTACCAGCATGCCCTCGGGCCACAAAATGTCGCAGCAGGCGGCTCCCGCGAATAACCCAACGCGATGCAGCTCTATGAGCCGGGTTTAAACGAATCGAAGGCCATGGGTAAATGCATCGCGATGAGACGTTCCCGGGAGCCGCCCGTTTTCATACGCTTTCGGCGGGACCAGCGTTAAGGCGAATGTTGCGAGGTGGTGGGACACGCGCCAAAGCGGCTCCCCTCCAGGCGATGGGCGATCGTACGCGGTAACGACTTTTCTAGGACGATTTGGTGCAGGTACGCCGCCGAGGTCACACTAATGAAACCGCTCCCTCAAAATTGACGTACTTGCTGGCCCCTTCTGCTTGCCGAAACCGCAAACGGTGGCCATCAATTCCTCCGAACCGGCCAAACTCAGCCCATAGAGCTCTCCCGCCAGGTCATATGCTTCGTTCCCAATCCACGGTTTGGGCAACAATTCCTCCGGCAGCAGTGGATCATGGAGAACGGCTCGGCGGAAAGCGTGGATCATCAGGATACGAATCGAAAACCATTGCTGCGGTAGCAACGCGGGAGAGCGCCGCAGTAGATCCTTGATTCGGCCAAAATGTCGCAAGAAACTTCGATAATGCTTGGCGACCAGGGCCAGATTCCAGCGCTCGTTGATTAAATCCTGAAAATCGCCGCAGCTGATCTGATCGCTAGTGGCATTGCCAAAACTGATCACCTGTTTGCGCGCACCAACGCGTTCGAGTAATTCGGCCAACGGACCTGGCTGAATCCGAGGGTGGGCGTACAGCTGCGGCGCCAGTGGACGGAGGCCTTGCCACTCTAATTCTTGACGCAACTGTTGCCGGCGTTCCGTCGAGAGTTCCTCGGGCCGGACCAAAATCAACGTCCAGTCTCCTTTCCACGGCTCTTGCACCCGGGCATAAACCCTGGCGTAGGCGTAACTGAATCGCCGGCGACCGGATTGGGTCAGTTCATAACTGCTCTCCCGGCCATTCCGCCTCGCTTCCAGCCAGCCTTCTTTTACCAACCGGAATACACTCGTCCGGACCAGACGTTCATTGATGCCAAAGGGTGCCAACAACTCAATCAACCCCTTTAATTGTACGCAGCCTCCATGGGGTGCGATCGCGTCGCCAAAGAGGGTCACCACCAGTGACTTAGCTCGGGGAGGATCCGCGGCCAAAGTCCGCCGAATCCAGAGCGGCACCGTAGAAATTTTCAATTGAGAAGCTGGGGTGGCGGCCACGACAAGAACGAAAGCAAAGTGATACACTATTGTCTTTGACTAATCAA
>DASUWQ010000094.1:0-10918 GCA_036378375.1 Chthoniobacterales bacterium | reverse complement strand
ACCGCTCCAATTCCTCGACCGGCACATTCTCCTCCACAGAATGCGCCGTCTTCATATCGCCGGGACCGAAAACTACGGTCTCGGCGCCGAGCTTTTTCAGATAGGGCGCCTCCGTGCCGAACGCTACGGCAACGGCGGCGTTACGACTTAAGCGTTCAAGTTCTCCGACCAATTTGCTTTGACGATCGGTTTCAAACCCGGGGTCGATCCGAATCGGCTCAAAGGTCGCTTGTAGTCCGGGATCCTCTTCTTGTGCTCGGGTCAGCTCCTCGCGGATAAGATCAGCGATCCAACGCTCGTTCTGTCCTGGCACCGGTCTCCATTCCACCAAGAATCGGCATTCGGCCGGTACAATATTTTTCGCAGTCCCTCCCGAGATCGTCCCGATATTGAGAGTCGTGAAAGGGGGATCAAACCGTTCATGGCGTTCCGTTGCAGCTCGCAGCCCGATCTTGCGGATGGAGTCAATGAGGGTGGCTGCATCGAGAATTGCCGATCGACCGGCTTGCGGAAAAGCGCTATGGACCGCTTTCCCTCGCACCACAACTTCTCCTAATGCGTAGCCTTTTCCTGCGACAACCGGTTGCAACTGGGTCGGCTCGCCCACCACCGCATTGCGGGCGTTGAGCCGCTTTTCTCCAAGCAGCCGCTTTGCGCCCACGCAGCCAATTTCTTCGTCCGCGGTAAGAACCACCGCGAGTGACTGCTCCGATATCTCAGGGTCCCCTACCGCTGCCAAGATACATGCCAGGAACCCCTTTACGTCGCACGCCCCTCGCCCGTAAACTCGCCCGCTGATCACCTTGGGGTGCACCGCTTCCGGCCAATTATCCGGATACGGAACGGTGTCAGTATGGCAAACCAGGGCTAACTCGACGCTGGGAACATCGTCCTGGTGCTGAAGAAGTCTCCTCGGCGCCGCCACGAGGTTCGTTTTCTCAATCCCATTGGGATCCGTGTATGGAACCGTTTGGATAGCCCATTGGTTCGGCGTCAGCCATTGGCGCGCATAGTCAATTACCGCCCGATTTGAAGCCGATGAAACGGAAGGGATCGCAATCAGATCCAGTAAAATCTCGGCGACGCTGGAGGAACGGCTCACGGGGACACCCTCGCCCGAGGCTCGGGTATGACAAATGACAAATGGCTAACGACAGATGACAATTTTCTGCACCTCACGCGTCGTCTGGTTCTAGCAAATCTGTCATTTGTAATTTGTCACTCCGCCCCGCTGTAAGCGCGGGGAGCCTGCAATCGAGCATCAAGCCGGCGTCTACCCTCCGAAACATTGAAACCTCGCCGGCCTGATTTTCTTAGTACAGAGACGATGACTGGCAAGTGGCGGAGGGATCGAAAGGGACAACCAATGAAGATAGAATCGAACCATCTCATGCTCGCACGCAAGTTAGCTAGCTGCGGGCTCGCCTGCTCCGCAGTGCCCCTCTCGTTTCTGGTCGGTTACGGTATCCGAACTCTAGTGATCGTAGGGATAGGACTGATGCTCCGGCATTGGCACGGTTACCTGACTTTGCTTTCTTGCTGAGCTTCTCCGCGCATCGTGCTGTGCTCCTGCTCGTCCTCGTGCTCGGCTATTCGGGCGTGGCGAGGACCCACCGAGCGCCGTTTCGTTGTGGGGCAAACGAGCCGAGACTTACTGACACATCTCGGGACCAAACATTCGAGCACGAGGACGAGCGCGAGCACGATCGAGTCTCATGAGTCTCATCTTTCACCACGCGCTACTCACCGCCAAAGCTCCTTCTGCACCCCCTTAAACTCTGCCGTGATATTTCCCTGAAGCGCGTGATGGCCATCCGCTACCACGCATCGTCCTCCGACATAGACTTCCTCGATCGCCGTCCGTTCCAGCGAAAACACGACGTTCGCGAGCGACGTCTCCGGGCTCGCGCCAGCCACACTCAGATCATCAAGATCGATCCCCACAAAGTCAGCCGGCTTACCGACAGCTAGTTCACCTACGTTTTGACCAAGCGACTTCGCACCCGATTTGGATGCGGTCTCGTAAAGCGCCTGGCTCAGCCTTTCCCGCCCAAGCGCCGCCGGATCCAATACCACCCGCTCGAGCTGCTGCATTCGCAAGTGGTACTCCAATAGTCGAGCATCCTCTCAAAGATCGATCTGGATTTGGCTGTCGCTCCCCAAACAGATGTTTGCCCCGCGAGCCAGCAACCAATCGGCTCGGACGGCGCCATCCGCCAGATTCCGTTCCGAAGTTGGACATGCGCAGATTGAACTACCTGAATCCGCCAGAAAGCCAGCTTCTGTCTCGCTGATATGGATCGCATGCACCGCCGTGAACCGGGGACCCAGCAAACCCATTCCCTCCAACCACGTAACCGGTGAAACTCCAAATTCTTGGACGCACGCCTCATTTTCACCCGGCTGTTCCGACACATGCATATGAAGGCAAAGCTCTTGCTGCCGCGCGTAGTCAGCAATCTCGAGAAGATAATCCCGGGTAACCGCGCGAACACTATGAGGAGCAACCCCAACCTCCGCTTCACCGCGAAAACCGAATTTTTTCACCCAACTCGAAAGTTCCTCGGTATCGGAAATGAAGGTGCCTGCGTCGTGAGTAATAAATCGGGTTTGCCCAGGATTCGGCGGTTTTCCATAACCGGCTCGCAAGTACGCCGTGCGTAATAGTACGATTCGCAAACCGACCTCTCTCGCTGCTTGAATAACCAGTTTTCCGATCAAGTTAGGATCGGAGTAACGCTTACCATCCGCTTGATTATGCAAATAATGAAATTCACCGACGGTAGTTATTCCGGAAAGCAGCATTTCGAGGAAGGCGGCCTTAGCCGTTTGATAAATCTGTTCCGGGGTTAATCGCGTGGCCGCGTCATACATCTTCTCCCGCCAAGTCCAGAAGGTGTCCCGTTGACCCTGGTTTCGCCATTCCGTCCGTCCACGAATGACCCGTTGGAAGGTATGGGAATGGACGTTCACCAACCCCGGCAGAACCGCCCGTCCTTTTAGGCGCTGTGCCCCTGCCAGATCAGCCGGCGCTTGAGAGAATCGGGTAATAATTCCGGATTCGTCCGCAAAGAACGCCGTCCCGCTTTTTATTTCACCGTTTGTCAGCAGGAAGTCCGGCAACCAGCCACGTTCTGCATTCTCACTCATTCGCGTAGAATTTCACCACAGAGACACCGAGTACACAAAGGTTGGAATTGCAAACTCCTGGCTCCTAGATTCTAGCTCCTTCTCTTTAACGCTCAAAGACGGATTCCCCTCCGATGAAGACCTGACGCACGGGTTCAACGCCGAAGTAGTAGGCCAGCTCTCGATAGTCGCTACAATCGTGGATCACAATATCGGCGTACTTACCCGGCTCCAGGGACCCAATTTCATGGCTGCGCTTCAGGCTATATGCAGCATTGATGGTTACCGCGCTGATTGCTTCGGCGACGGAGAGCTTCATCTGGGTTACAGCTAACGAAAGCACCATCGGGATCGACGGCGTCGGCGAAGAGCCCGGGTTTAAGTCGGTCGCCAGAACGATTGGCAGACCCAATTCTACCATTCGCCGGGCAGCGGGATACCGTGGTAATCCCAGGGCGTAAACTGATCCTGGTAATAAAACTGGTTGAACGCCGGCGTCCTGTAACGCCAACATACCAGCCTCATCCGTCTGCTCGAGATGATCCGCCGTAGCAGCTCTTAATCGGGCGGCTAAGTATGCGCCGCCCGATGAACTCAGCTGGTCCACATGCATGCGTAAACCAAACCCGAGCTTGGATGCGGCGGTCATAATTCGAAATGCGGTTTCCGTATTAAAAATGTGCGGTTCACAAAATATGTCGGCGTATTCTGCCAAACGCTCATTTGCGATCGCAGGCAACATTTCGTTGATCAGAAGTTCAACGTAGTCTTCGCGCCGGTCGCGAAACTCGTCAGGAAATTCGTGTGCTCCCAGAAATGTGCCGACCACTCGCAACGTACCAGTCTCTCCCAAAGATCTGGCAATACGCAGCATTTTGACCTCGTGCTCCAAAGCCAATCCATAACCTGATTTTATCTCGGCGGTGGTCGTACCGTTTCTGAGTAGCCAGTGTGCCCGTCTCTTGGCACTGATCAAAAGCTCGAGCTCCGTGGCGGCCCGAGTCTGGCGAACTGTCGATCGAATCCCGCCGCCTGAAGCCGCAATCGACTGATAAGATTCACCTAAAGCACGCCGCTCAAACTCATCCGCTCGCGAGCCACCAAACACCAAGTGCGTGTGCGCATCGACAAAGCCGGGCAAGACGATACGATCTTCTGCATCAACGGTATCGACGTCCGCCGGCGCAACTGCCTTGATCTGATCCCAGGTTCCGACACGTTCAATTTTTCCGTTTCTGGCCCAAAGGGCACCGTCTTCGATGATGCCAAGGTTATTTAAGTCATGACCAACCCGAGGCACGGGGGGGCCAGCGAGCGTGACTAGTTGTTTGCAGTTAACGATGATTAGATCGCGAGGCATTTTTTCGAAACCAAATTTGGTGGGGCGAGGCTCCCGAACGGCCGGATGAATTTCGCGGAGGCTCGGAATGTTGAATTAGGAAGACGTGTGAATATTCCTGTGGACTCGCCGAGCCGTTTTCTATCGGCTGCCACCACCTCGGCAGAGACGTAAACCGGACTACGCGGTTCGAAACCAACAGTCTCAAAAGCGGTCTAGGAAAAGTACCAGTTTCAAATCGTTGCCACACGCTGGGACGCGGCTCGGCAAGCCAATCGGCAGAGCACACCCTTGGTTTAGCCGGACTCAAATTCTTCGATCTCAGTTTTAGGTCGTTTGGGAGCCTCGCCCCACCAAAGATGGGCGCTTAAACAAGCGGCGTCCGGATCCCCTTCTCTCGCGCCGTTTGCTTCGCCTCGTCATAGCCGGCATCCACATGCCTGGCGACGCCAATCCCGGGATCATTCGTGAGAACTCGCTCCAAGCGCCGGTCAGCCAGCTCGGTTCCATCCGCGACCGTTACCTGCCCGGCATGCAACGAATATCCCATTCCCACCCCGCCTCCATGATGCACCGACACCCAGGTTGCACCGCTGGCTGTATTTAAAAGTGCATTCAAGATCGGCCAATCCGCGATCGCATCCGATCCATCTTTCATCGCTTCCGTTTCTCGAAATGGCGATGCGACCGAACCGGTATCCAGGTGATCTCGACCGATAGCAACCGGTCCATCCAGTTCGCCGCGACGGACCATCTCATTCATCGCCAGCCCCATCCGCGCTCGGTCACCATAGCCAAGCCAGCAGATTCGCGAAGGCAATCCCTGAAACTGGATCTTGTTTCGGGCCAGGTGAAACCAGCGAGTTAGGGTCGGGTCATCGGGAAAGAGCTTAAGAGCCAGCTCGTCGGTCTTGCGGATATCGTCAGGATTACCGGACAGCGCCACCCAACGAAACGGTCCTTTCCCCTCGCAGAACAGGAGCCGGATATATTCCGGAACAAATCCTGGGATCGAGAAAGCATCTTTGCACCCGGCATCGAAAGCTTGTTTCCGGAGATTGTTACCGTAATCGAAAGCGATAGTGCCGCGCCGCTGCAAAGCTAGCATCGCGTCGACCTGTTCGGCCATGGAGGCCATCGATCGTTCAATGTAAGTGGTGGGATCGCTTTGACGAAGTTGCTCCGCCGCCTCCAGCGTTAATCCTTTAGGAATATAACCAATTAAGGGATCGTGCGCGCTCGTCTGATCAGTTATTACATCGATTACCAGTCCGCGCCGAACCAGCTCCGGTAAAATCTCTGCAGTATTTCCAACTAACCCGACGGAAAACGCTTCCCGCTTTTGTCGCGCGTTTTCACACCAGCCAATCGCGTCGTCGAGGTTATAGGAGATGCGATCACAATAACCGGTATCCACTCGGCGCTGGATTCTGCGCGGGTCAACCTCAATCGCGAGACAAACGGCTCCATTCAACGTAATGGCCAAAGGCTGGGCTCCTCCCATTCCACCAAGTCCTCCGGTGACCACCAATTTCCCGGCCAAATCACCGCTGAAATGCCGTTTCGCCACCGCCGCAAATGTCTCAAATGTGCCCTGCACAATTCCCTGTGACCCGATGTAGATCCAGCTACCCGCCGTCATCTGTCCATACATGATCAATCCAGCCTTTTCCAAACGATCAAATGTCGACCAATTGGACCAAGCACCCACCAAATTGGAGTTCGCAATTAGGACTCGAGGCGCTTCATCATGCGTGTGGAACACCGCGACCGGTTTGCCCGATTGAATGAGCAAAGTCTCATCGTTCCCCAATCCCTGTAGCTCGCGCACGATCGCATGGAAACACTCCCAATTCCGCGCCGCTTTGCCACGTCCACCGTAAACGATTAGTTCATCCGGTCGTTCCGCCACATCCGGATCCAAATTATTCATCAAACAGCGAAGAGCAGCTTCTTGTGGCCATGCCTTGCAGCTGATCTCTTTGCCTCGTGGAGCATGAACCTGGTTCGTTGTCATAAAGGGTTTTATCGTTATCGTACTCGTCTTCGTCCTCGGTACGTTCTGTCCTTTCGAACACATTTGTTAGTGAATCTCACCCTCGGACTCCCTTTTCCCAGTCCCTAAATCGCTCCGTCATCCGTTCATCGCCCCACGCCATCGAGGACGACGACGAGTACGAGCACGACTTTAGTGCAGCACGCCCACCGCTGACTCCGCCGCTTTCACTATTTTCCCGGACCGCAAAATCTGCAGCGCGACCTGGATATCATCATGAAACAGCCGGTCGGATTCGGCGAATGAAATGTACTTCCTAAACTCGGCATGCGCCGCTTCTATGCCTTCACCTGCTTTCAACGGATGAATGAAATCCAAGGCTTGAGCCGCGCTCATCAGCTCGATCGCGAGCACCGTTTCAGCATTCTTCACTATCTCAAGAAGTTTCGTTGCGCTCGTCGCGCCCATGGAAACATGATCTTCCTGACCTAATGAGCTGGGGATCGAGTCAACCGAGGCCGGATGAGCCAGCACCTTATTTTCCGACACCAACGCCGCGGCCAGATATTGCGGCAGCATAAAGCCGGAGTTAAGCCCGGTATCCTTCATCAAAAGCTTCGGTAATTTTATGTCACCCAGGGTGTCGCCTCCCAGCAACAAGAACAGGCGGCGCTCGGAAATAGAAGCGATCTCTGCGGTTGCAATCGCCAGGTAATCCAGAAGAAAGGCCAGTAATTCACCGTGAAAGTTACCGCCACTCACAATATCACCGTCGTCGAAGACCAGTGGGTTGTCGGTGGCGGAATTCAGCTCTCGTTCTACTCCATCCTTCGCGTGCTGAAATGCCTCCCAGACGGCTCCATGAACCTGGGGAACACAACGAATCGAATAGGGATCCTGGACCTTAGGGCAATCGATATGCGAAGGCAATATCTGGGAGCCGCGTAAGAGTTGTCGCATTCTGGCCGCGACTTTCTTTTGTCCGGGATGTGGGCGCGCCTCATGAATTCTGGCGTCGAATGGTGCTGCGCTGCCTCTGATTGACTCAAGCGTCATCGAGGCAACAACATCCGCGGTCACCAGTAATTGTTTAATCCGGAGCAGGCAATGGACGGCGTAAGCCGTCATGAATTGGGTACCATTAATCAGGGCCAGTCCTTCTTTCGCCTCCAGCTGCAGCGGAGCAAGACTGAGCTCCCTTAGCACTTGTCCTGCCGGCATCCTGACCTGACCCCGGTACACTTCGCCCATGCCAATCAACGGTAGGGTAAGATGCGCCAACGGCGCCAAATCGCCGGAAGCCCCCAAAGAGCCCTTGGTATAAACAATGGGATAGACCCCTTCGTTGTAGAAGCGGATCAGATAATCGATGATGACCGGCCTTACGCCCGAGAGGCCAACCGCCAATCCGTTCGCCTTGAGTAGCAGCATCAGAGCGACGATTTCGGCCGGAACTTCGTCCCCGGCGCCTACCGCGTGACTGAGGATCAGATTTTGCTGCAAACGCTCCAGGTCTTTGGCCGGAATACGTTCATGCGCGAGTACACCAAACCCGGTGTTGATCCCGTACAGCGCTTTTTCACCGGTCGCTCGCGTCTCCACGATCGCGCGCGAACGTTTGACCGCCTTAAGAGCCTCGGGATCCAGCTCTAATTGTGCTTTCGACTTAAGCAAATCGGCGACGGAATTCAGGGTCAGGTTCTTCCCGCTAATTACCGCGCCAACGCCATTTCGCTCGGATAGGCCAACAGCAGAGTTGGTAGCCTGGGTTACGCGTTTAGCCATAAAATAATCGACACTGTATCGCGTTTAGCGGCATGGTTTCCAATAATAAGTATCACAGGCATTTCATATTAAAAATTTAAATGAACTCAGGGCTTTCGTTTAAGAAAATCAAGCACTAGCGGCTTGTCCGTAGGGACTGAACGATGGTATTGACCTCGATTGAGCTCGCCGAAGTCCTGGCAGTTTAGTGTCCGGGAAACCCGGATAAAACGGTTCCGTCCCGTGGCGGCGGTCGGACATTGCCGCGAAGCGGCTACAGAGAACAGCCCAGGGTTTTAACCCTGGGTCAGGTGGTTAGTGAAAGGTGCCCTGAAAGTGGCACCCGATATCGAGCGCGCTGGTGGAACAACACGCTGAGAGCCTAAAGACGCACCTCGGCCGCCACTCAGGGCGGATCTCGCGCTACGCATAACCCAGGGCTGAAGCCCTGGGCTGTTCTCTGTAGCCGCTTCGCGGCAAACTCCGACACCTCTCCTTGCGCACATACCCTACCGGGGTATTGTATTTCTCCCATGGCTCACGTTAGCCAAAACAAGAAAAAACTTTTGGCTAGAGTCAGCCGAATCCGCGGCCAGATCAATGGAATCGAGCGCGCACTGGAGGAGAATCACGACTGCGGCGAAGTGCTTTTAACCTTGGCTGCGTGCCGGGGCGCCTTGAATGCGCTGATGGCCGAAATCCTCGAGGGCCATGTTCGCCAGCACCTACTAAACGAAAAATCGACCAAATCGCAGGTGGCAGCTGGAGACGAACTAATCGAGGTCATCAAACGCTATCTGAAATAGGAGAAAGGGCGGCATGAAAACGGAATTAGCAGACGCGGTTCCAGCACGGAACCAACCTCTGCAGGATCACGGTCACAACGAGGACGAACATCATGAGGACGCCCACGATCATGATCACGCCTCTGGACCTGCCGAATATGTGCGCTTGGGTGTGATGGCGTTGATCGTTATCGCCAGCCTCACCGGTTGGTGGCGAGCTTTCATGGATCGAGATTGGTTGGCGTTTGCCGGCACCATCATTGGCGGTTTCCCAATTTACCGAGAGGCGTGGGAAAACTTGTTGAAGCGGCGCATGACCATGGAGCTTTCCATGACCATCGCCTTGCTCGCCGCATTAGCGATCGGCCAATTCTTTACGGCAATCGTCATCGCATTTTTCGTGCTATTCGCCGAACTGCTCGAAGGTTACACCGTCGGTAGAGGACGAAAAGCGATCGAGAAGCTGATTGATGCGCTCCCACGCCAGGTAACGGTTCGCCGAGACGGTCGGGAACAGCAGGTCGCCGTCGACGCAATCTCCATCGGAGAAACGATTGTCATTCGTCCGGGCGAACGAATACCAGTGGACGGGATGGTGACTAAAGGAAACAGTTTCGTCGATCAATCTTCGATCACAGGGGAATCATTGCCGGTAGAAAAAGTCGAACACGCCGATGTTTTTGCCGGCACGATAAACAAGAATGGCGTGTTGGAAGTCAGCGTCCAAAGAGTCGGACGTGATACCACCTTCGGAAAAATCGTCCAAGTTGTCGAAGAAGCGGAGAAGTCGAAGGCGCCAGTGCAACGAGTAGCAGACCGGCTGGCGGCAGGTCTGGTCTATTTCGCGTTTGGTGCTGCGGTTCTCACCTTCATCGTTACTCGCAACCTCACCTCCACAATCGCAGTGATCATTGTCGCCGGAGCTTGTGGTGTTGCCGCCGGTACTCCGCTTGCGATTTTAGCCGGGATCGGGAGCGCAGCCCGGCGCGGGATTATCGTTAAGGGCGGGCTCTATCTCGAAAAACTGGCTGAAATAGACACCATCGTTCTGGATAAGACCGGGACTTTGACACTCGGCGTACCTGAAGTAACCGGGGTCCGCGGCGCTGCCGGCGCATCTGAAGAAAAGGTTTTGCAGAGTGCCGCTATCGCCGAGCAACATTCTGAACACCCGCTCGGGGAAGCCATCGTTCAAGAGGCCAAAAATCGGAAACTCTCTTTGCGGCAGTATTCCGATTTGCATTACGTTCCCGGCAGAGGTCTGAGCTGCAGTGACGGCGCAAGCACGATTACGGTCGGCGCAGCGGCGTTTCTCCAAGAAAACGGGATCCAAATCGATAGCGCTGGAGACCGATTGCAGGAACTAAGACCCGGAGAATCGCTCGTCTACGTTGGACGCGATAAAACCCTCCTAGGAACGATTTCGTTAGCTGACCGCCTGCGAGACGAAGCGATCGAGGCGGTCACCAAGCTGAAAGCGCAAGGGTATCGGACTTTGCTATTGACCGGAGACAGCGCCGACATTGCGTCTACGATCGGACGACAGCTCGGTGTCGACGAGGCGCAGGGCGGTCTCTTGCCGGAACAGAAGCTGGCAAAAATTCGAGAGCTATTAGGACAGGGCCGCAAAGTCGCCATGGTCGGAGACGGAATAAACGATGCGCCTGCGCTAGCCGAGGCAACGGTCGGCATCGCCCTGGGCGGAGGAACCGATGTAGCCCTCGAGACCGCGGATATCACGTTGATGACGGCGGACCTATCCCGTTTAGGCGACGTATTTCAGATCGCCAGAAGATGCTACCGGGTGATCATGTTCAATTTCTGGGGCACGATCGCAGTCGATACATTGGGAATCGTTCTGGCCTTCCTGGGCTGGTTAGCCCCTATCGTCGCAGCACTGATCCA
>DASUWQ010000093.1:0-11515 GCA_036378375.1 Chthoniobacterales bacterium | reverse complement strand
GAAACCGGGCGAATCGGTCTCGACACTCTAGTCTTGTCCATCCGAGAACAGGCAACGAACGATTTAACGGGAGCCGCCGCCTGTACCGAACAGTAAACAAGGAGTTCAAGGAGTTCAAGGAGTTGCAGGAGCCCAGGAGTCCATGCTCGCGAGCGCTCTCAGACTCTCAGACAAAGGAGCTTTATCCTTGTAATTTCGGGCCCACCCTGAACTCCTGAACTCCTTTATCGCGAGCGTTAGCCTAGCCTCACATTTACGGGATTAATTTATCTAAAGCTCGAGCATTCACCCTTATGATCAGCACCAGAAATAGGCCATGCCGGATCATTAATTCTATTCGCGTTGCCGCGTGCACGTTCTTATTCAGTAGCGTCATCGCTTCTGTCGTGAATGCCCAACCGAAAAATATTGTGGTCGCTAACATCACCGTTGGGAATAACCCTGGTGCCGTCGTGGTTAGTCCCAACAACGCTTACGTATATGTCGCTAACTTCGACGACAATACCGTCTCAGTGATTAACGCTACCACCAACGCAGTCATCGCCACCATCGGCGCTGGTACTAGACCGGACAGCGTTGCCGTCACGCCCGATGGTAGTGCCCTTTACGTAGCGGATGATTTTTCAGGGAAGGCCACGGTCATAAACACAGGTACCGATACCAAAATCACGAGCGTTCCTGTCCGGGCTAGTCCCCTCAGTCTCGCGGTCAGTCCGGATGGCACATCGGTCTTCGCCTGTTTTTATTCCGGGATCAAGGTCATTGATACCAAGAACCATCGCATCACCGCGACGATTCCCCTAAACATCTCCATAGCTCCTATCCAAGTTTTGTTTAACCCGGATAATAAACTGGCCTATGCCCTGTGTTACGATGGTTTTGGTCCTGGCCCTAACCAAGACAAGCTGGGCGGTATATTGCAAATCAAGACTCAAACCTTACGAAAGACACGACTTCTCTGGAAGCAGTTGCCTAACGCAACAAGCGTCGCGGCGAGTCCTGACGGCTCCAAACTCTATATAGTGGATTTTGTTGATAACGTGCCGACCCCGCATGCCGACTTGGTCATCTTTGACACGGCCTCTCAACAGATACAGACAACCGTTTCGCTGGATCCGTCACTAGGTCCGAGGGCATCGGCAATCACGCCTGATGGCAAGTATCTTTATCTGACGGCGAACTTTGATAGAGTTCTCATGTTCGATACCGCAACCAATACGGTTGATGCATCAATCAGTCTAGCAGGAGCTTGGGCGATCGCCATCTCGCCCAACGGTAATTATGCATACGTCGTGTCGACTGGTCCGAATGGTAATCCTGGTTCGGTAACAGTGATTGATATAAGCTCGAACTGAGGCGTCAGGCGCGTAAAGCTGGCCCGGCTTGCTCCAATTCGCCGCAAGTACGAAACAAGGAGCGCGCACAAGGTAGGGCGAAAACCACCCCTGCAACGCCTCGCGTAGCGATGCGGGCGGGGTGGTTTCACCCTACCCTATTTTGCTTTACTGTACTTACCGGCCGGTTTTTTTATTCTCCTTGTATGAGTCAATCCTCGACAGCCGCTCCCGCGTCACGCAGGCGTAAGCGGAAAGATTCTCGGGAAGCCATTCTTCACGCCGCGGAACGAATCGTGGCCCGTCACGGGCCGGCTTCACTGACGCTGGAGAGCGCAGCCGCGGAGGCTAACGTGAGTAAAGGGGGCCTGTTCTATCATTTTCGCTCGAAAGAGGTGCTGTTACAGGAAATGATCCGCCGGGCGCTGCGACAGCTGGGCGAGGAACGAGAGAAAGTAGCAGACTCACTCTCTTGTGAGCGGAATGCTGCCATGAAAGCCCATATCATCGGTACCCTGCGCCATCTGGAGGGTCAACAACCGGTTCTTGCGGCGGTAATCGCGGCCATCGCGAACAATCCGAAGCTAGTCGATCCGATGCGGGAATCATTTAAGGACGATTTCCAAGAGCTCTGCACGAATTTGTCCCTGAGCATGGAGGATACCGCCATCCTCTTCCTCGCCGCCCAGGGCTTATTGCTGCTCGAGCTGCTTCATCTCTCCTTCCTGACCCCAAGCCAGATCCGCAAAGTCACGGAACGAATGCTGCAACAAGTCGAACGCCTGGGGTAGCCCTGGTGGGCGAGGCTCCAAAACGCGACAGGCTGCTGGTGTAATCTGCTTTCAGCAATTTGGCCCGTCCTAACGATTCTTCCAGCATGGCAGAGCCGGGAGTGCGGCGCGGTAAACACGCTAGACCGAGCAAGCGCCGAGAGAAAATATGCCGGCGGCTGATTATCTTTTGGAGCCTCGCCCCACCAAGATTTTGACCGCCAAACGAATTGACACGGTTATATTCCGGATTACTATACCGGCTGGCTGGTATAGTTCCCGAGCTGGTGTCCCCCGGCTTTCGTGCTTTACCCTGGTCGTCCTACCCCCTAACCTATGAAAAAGCTCATAAATTCCCCCGAGAACGTCGTTCTCGAGTCTATCTCCGGCCTTGGCGCCGCATTTCCCGACCTGATCAAGGTGCATTTCAATCCGAACTACATCGTCAGAGCGGATGCCCCGGTCCAAGGCAAAGTCGGAATTGTTTCAGGCGGCGGCAGCGGTCATGAGCCGATGCACGGAGGTTTCGTCGGCAAAGGTATGTTGGATGCCGCTTGTCCCGGTGCGGTCTTTACGAGTCCTACTCCGGACCAAATGCACGAGGCTACCAAAGCGGTTAACGGCGGCAAAGGCGTGTTGCATATCGTCAAGAACTATACCGGTGACGTCATGAACTTTGAGATGGCGGCAGACCTTGCTCGCGGCGAAGGCGTCGACGTTGAAGCAGTGGTCATCGACGACGACGTCGCCGTAAAAGACAGTCTTTATACCGCGGGCAGACGCGGGGTGGGCACTACCGTTTTAGCGGAGAAAATCGTGGGCGCCGCCGCTGAGCAAGGCTGCACACTGAAAGAGGCCGCTGCTCTTTGCCACAAGGTCAATGCGCACGGCCGGAGCATGGGGATGGCATTAACTTCCTGCGTCGTGCCTCATGTTGGCAAACCGACGTTCGATTTACCGGAGGACGAAATGGAAATCGGCATTGGTATTCACGGAGAACCCGGCCGGCAACGCATGAAGCTGAAATCAGCCGACGAGATCACCGAGATGCTGCTCAATCCGATTGTTGAGGATCTCCCCTTCCAAAACGGCGACAACGTCCTGCTCTTCGTGAACAGCATGGGCGGCACACCGTTGGTCGAACTCTTCATTGTCTACCGAAAAGCACACGAAATGCTAACCAAACAAGGCATTAAGGTTAGCCGCAGTTTTGTTGGGCCGCACATCACAAGTCTCGAGATGGCCGGAGCATCGATCACGTTGCTGAAGCTGGACGATCAGTTAACCAAGCTTTGGGATGCACCTGTACACACTCCGGCGCTGCGTTGGGGAGTGTGATGGAAGTGAGGAGTAAGCGGTAAGCAGTGATCAGGAAGGAGCCAGGATTCAGGCGCCAGAAGCCGGGGGTCGTTGCGCTTCCTCACTGAATATAAGCTTATAAGGGCGGGCTTTTGGCCCGCCCTACTGGGGCGGCTACACAGCCATGACAAACAGCAAATGGCAGATAGCAAATTTCGCATTGGCACAATTCCAATCCCTCCATTCTTCCAGCACTCCGGCATTCCATTGTTCCGTTATCCCCTCTCCCCCAATCGCTTCCCCTCGTTGTAACTCTCAAACCGTAAATACAATAGGAGACCGATCACGTTTTGGAGCCTCGTCCTGTCATCGTAACCGCTGACCAAATCATTGCTTGGGTAGAGCGCTATTCGATTCGCATTGCTGAGCAGAAAGAACTTCTGACTAAACTCGACTCCGATATTGGCGATGCGGATCACGGGACTAACATGCATCGCGGCTTTCAAGCCGTTCTCGCCAAGAAGGCTGAGCTCCAAGGGAAAGAGATCGGTGCGCTGCTTAAGATCGTAGCCATGACGCTGATCTCGACGGTCGGCGGGGCCGCTGGCGCCTTGTACGGCACCTTCTTTTTACAAGCCAGTAGTGTCACCACGGGAAAGACCGAGCTCACGCCCGAAGAATTTTTATTACTGTTGGAGAAAGGGTTGGCTGGGATCGTTTTGCGAGGAAAAGCCGCCATCGGCGATAAAACCATGGTAGATGCGCTTCATCCCGCGGTAAAAGCGTGCCGACACGCGATCGGAGCACACGAACCGCTAGATCAAGCTCTGGCTCAAGCCGTTGCCGCTGCCCAGGCCGGAGTGCAATCAACCATCCCGTTACTGGCCCGGCGCGGCCGCGCCAGTTACCTCGGCGAACGCAGTGCCAATCATCAGGACCCGGGCGCAACCTCAACTCTCCTACTGTTCCAATCCGCAGCGGAAACCATCGGCCAAGGGAATGACAGATGACAGATGACAAATGACAGATTGATGCTGTCCGCATCAACCAATCACCAATCACCAATCACCAATCACCAATCACCAATCACCTTTCACCTTTCACCTTTCACCGGGTTTCAGGGCAACTTCTCACATAAATGGTCGGTCTCGTTTTAGTCTCACACAGTCGCAGCCTGGCGGAAGCCACTGTCGATCTAATCAAGCGAACGATCGGACCCGATATCTCAATCGCTGCGGCGGGAGGCGTCGGTGATGATCGATCAGAGCTCGGTACCGATGCGCTGGATATTCAAGAAGCGATTCTCAAGGTGCGGTCTCTCGAGGGGGTCCTGGTGTTGATGGACATGGGCAGTGCTATTCTTAGTGCAGAGACAGCAAAAGAGTTAGTCAGCTTTGAGATGACCGATCCGCTGGTTCTCTGCTCTGCGCCATTAGTGGAGGGCAGTATTGCTGCTGCAGTCCAGATACAGATTGGCTCGGCGCTAACCGAAGTAACCGCCGCCGCCCAACAAGGATTGGCGCCTAAACAAGAACAGTTGGCCGACACCGCACCTTCGTCCTCGGGCGAGCAGCCTTGCCCTCCGGAGCCTTGGCGAAGGGGGGAGCTCATCGTTATCGAAGGAAAGAAGCTGGAAATAAACATACAGAACGAGCACGGTCTTCATCTTCGCCCCGCTGCTAACCTGATAAAAACGCTCGCCCCTTTCAAAGCCACGGTGCAGATCGAAAACCTGTCGGCAAAGCGTGGCCCGATCGCAGCAAAGAGTCTGGTCGACCTCGCCCGTTTACAAATCCGGCATGGAGACCAGGTCCGGTTCAACGTTGCTGGCCCTGACCAAGAAGCCGCGCTCACCGCAATCAACGGGCTGGTTCAGATTAATTTTGGCGATAACGCGGCTCCGGTAGCGAAAACGGCTTCGCCCGCGGCAGTCCCGGCTGCTGGTCAGCCATTTCCGGTTTCAGCCGGTATCGCAATCGGACACCCGATTTTTCTAGAACAACTTGAACCACCGATTCCTTCCTACACCGTGCAGGATGAACCTGCGGCGTCGGTTGAGTTCGAAAAGCTTCAAGGAGCGCTGAACCGCGCTGAAAAAGCCTTCACTGGCCGATTCGAACGTCTCCAAAGACAGCTCGATCCTGAAACACTGGCCATTCTGGAAGCACAGCGGCTGATTCTCACGGATCAAACCATCATCGCTGAGGTCCAGAGTCGGATCCATGATCAACATGAAAACGCCGCTCAAGCCTGGCACTCTGTGCTCACCGGTTTGGCGGCGGAACAAGAAGCGGTTTCGGATGAATACCTGCGAGCTCGAGCTGCTGATTTTCGCGAGATTCGCTCGTTAGTGCTTAACGAGCTGAGAGAGGACAAAGAAAAACTGGTCCTGCCCGACAACGGCGCGAATGCCATTTTGGTTTGTGATGAATTGACGCCGAGCCTGGCTGATACCATCAGTTCCACCGTCATCCAAGGCGTCCTGCAACTGCACGGCGGCCCGACCTCGCACGGCGCCATCCTCGCTCGGGCGCTGCGTCTCCCTTCAATCGGAGGCGCCGCCAATGCCGGCGATCAAATTCGGCAGGCTGCTTTTTTCGCCTTCGATGGAGAGAAAGGAACGATTTGGATCGATCCGAGTCCGGAGTTACGCGCCACCATCGAGGCCGAACAAGCTGCCAGTCGAAGCGCTTTCGAAGTCGCGCTCGCACAAAGCCAGGAACCGGCTAAGACCAAAGATGATCTGCTAATCAATATCGCCGCGAATGCCGGCTCAAAAGAAGATGTGGCCTCAGCCTTGCGTTATGGCGCGGATTCAATCGGTTTATTCCGGTCCGAGTTTCTCTTTCAAAAGTTCGACCAACTACCCTCTGAAGAGGAACAGCTCTCCGCGTATCAAGATGCTTTAGCCCCATTTGGTTCGCGCCTGATCACCTTGCGGCTCTTGGATATCGGCGGTGACAAACCGCTACCATTCTTAACAGTCCCGCATGAGGCCAACCCTTTCTTGGGTGTACGCGGCCTCAGGCTCCTGTTTCAAAACCCGGATTTTTGCCGGTCGCATCTTCGCGCGGTTTTACGTTTGGCGGCTGACTATCAGATCCGGATCCTGGTTCCGATGGTGACCGATCACTCAGAGCTAATTCAGCTGAGGAAACTCTTCGAGGAGCTACATCAGGAATTGGTATCGGAGAAACTGCCTCACACCTGGCCGGCTCCGATCGGTGCTATGATCGAAACTCCGTCCGCCGCTATTCTGGCCGATCAGATCGCAGCCGAATGTGATTTCCTTAGTTTCGGTACCAACGATCTCACTCAATACGTGCTTTGTGCCGAGAGAGGAAATCCGGCGTTGAACCAGTACGCGGATGCCTTGCATCCGGCAATTTTGCGGATTTGCCAACCGGCTATTGAAGCGGCTCAGAAGCGAAAGATCTCGGTATCGGTTTGCGGCGAAATCGGTTCTGATCCGCAAGCAGTGCCGATCTTACTAGGGGTAGGTCTACGCGACCTTAGTGTCACCTCCGCCGCGGTTCCTAAGATCAAGGCGCTGGTTCGTGAACTTGATGTTGCGCAGATCGCCACGCCCTTGGCCGAGAAGTTTGATACATTCGGTACCCCCGCCGACGTGCGAGAATTTGGGAAGACGCTGGTAGGGCGAGGCTCCCGAAAGGCCTAAACGTTTCACCTCTTAGCCCCCTTTCGATGCCTCCGCCATGCTGTTAGCAACATCAAGCGTACCAGCACTCCGGCTGACCGGACCAGCACTCTGACCGGCTGTTGGCCGCGGTTTGTCGTTGCTACCGAGCTTCAACGACAGACAGCCGCTTAATGCCAAGGCACCGCCAATCACAACGAGATACCGTACGGCACGAAGCCGCCTGATGGCGAAGACTCCCAAAACCAATGGCGCGAATCCAATCGCTAGATAAATATCCATAAGCATATTTCCAATAGGTTTCCAGAACGTACGCCGGAACCGATTCAATGCAAAAGACTTAGCTCGCGTCTCTTGTAAACACGCGTCGATGCAAAGGACAAAGCCATCTTCCTGTCAGGTACCGTTAGCGCTCGCCATCGTTATTCTGGTAGCCGCCGCGCTATTCTGTTTCTTCGGAGCCCTTGCTATAGGCATCGGCGCTTATTACTTCATCGAAGCCGAGACCGGCAGTGTCGCTGTGGCATCGCCAACGTCGGCAGCATCGCCAACGCCGGCAGCATCGCCAACCGTCTCCAGTACTCCTTTCGCCGCCCATTCCCCTTCAGTTACTCCATTCGTCCCCAGTACCCCATTCAGATCCACTACGCCGTCAACGCCCCCTGCTCTTTCCACTCGATCCGCGGAACTGGACGAAAACGGATTTCATACCGCGCAGATCCAGATCGGAACCGAAACGTTGGACGTCGAGTTAGCCGAAACCCCTCAACAACAGGCGAAAGGTTTACGCTTCCGACAAGCTCTCGCTGAAAACGCCGGGATGCTCTTCCTTTTTCCCGCACCGCAACGAGTCTCGTTCTGGATGAAAGATGCCTCTATCCCGCTCTCGATTGCGTTTATCCAATCGGACGGCAAAATCATCCAGATCCGGCCGATGCAACCCTACGACGAGACCCCTGTGCCAAGCCTCTCCGACACGGTCGCGTACGCCCTTCTGGTCAACCAAGGTTGGTTTGAGCGCCACGGAATCTCCGCCGGCACGGTGATCGAGGATTTGCCTCGTTAGGAACCGCGTGAGCGACGAGATCGCCGGGATTGCGCAGGAACGTCAGCAGCGCCGGCGACCTCGTCCTCGTCCTCGATCTTTTTTTGGAGGGGGGGCGAGGCTCCAAACGCAACAAGCCGCCCGTATAATCTGCTTTGGACGGTTCGCCCCGCCTAATCGTTAGACCAGCGTGGCCGAGCCGGGGTTGGATGCGGCAAGCTTAGGTGTGAAATCCCGAAGGGATGAAAGGACTGAGACAGGGCATTTGCAATGGGGTTCCGCCCTGAAAGGGGCGGCAGTCTGCACCTGGGGTTGAAACCGCAGGCTCAGTCCTTTACATCCCTTCGGGATTAGTCCAACCAACCGTCGAAGGCAGATTATACGGGTTTGTTGCGTTTTGGACCCTCGCCCTACCAAAAAAAGCAACGTTCGACGACGAAGACGATAGACCACATCCCGATATCGCCGAATAATGCAAAAATCTAACCCGTCGAAGCAAATTCACGTCAATAAACAGAAACACACGAATTCGCTTTAAGATGGAGCCTTTCTTGGAAGATTGTTACGGTGCCATGTTGCTTACGGTCTATACCACCTCTAGCCCGACTCCTGACACTCAGGCAAAAACCAGCGGCTTTATTTGCTGGTTTTTGTCTCATAGCGTAAATCGTGCCCGACTGGTGAAAATTCTAAAGCGATTCAGCTTGTTGCCTGCTACTGTCGACGCACACCTCCCGAATGCTGGCTTGCACTGAGCTAGCATCCAGAACCGCTCAAAAATCCGAAGATTTAGAAGATGTCCCGTTATCTGTCTCTTTTTTGTCTCGCTCTGTTGTTCTCTGCCTGTCAAACCGTAAACGAGCTTCCCGGGCTCGCCGACGCCAAAAAACATGACGGCCAAATGGTTTATCAAACCCCACAGACATCCATCGTTGGCGATGTTATCCTCAGGACTCAGGCCAGCGGAGATTACGATCTGATCCTCTCGAAGGGCGGTGCGGAAGTGCTTCAGATTCAGGCGCATGACGGTCATTTGGTCGCAACCGGTTTACTCGCTCGTAACGGCTGGACCGGGCCGGTCGAGCGTACCCCTAGCCTGCTCCGCCCTTGGGCGTTACTAAAACAGGTCGTTCCTTACTTTGATTCGAACCAGACGTCTGCGCAGAACGGCAAAATCTGGAACGCAACTTTCGAACGGAAAGGGAATCAACTTGTTGGCGCCAAGGTTCAGTTCTATCGCAGAGGATCGATGACTTTCAGCTTCGCGCATTAGGGCATGCATCAAACCGCGCCAGAACCGGTACCCGCTCTGCAGGGTAACCGAAACGGAGTATCATTACCGCGGAATGCGTGGTACTCGCCGTTCTCTTTCGAGATCGCCGGCCGGCTGGTTCGCCACCTGCCCCATCCCTTGACTCGGGCGTTTGCGGCTGGGGTTGGTAGCTTGGGCTACCGCTTTTGTCCCGACCGCCGGGCCGCTCTAATGTCCAATCTCGAACAGTTGAACAAACAGGACGCTCCGGAGCTCTGTCTGGCCTGTTTCCAGAATTTTTTGCGGATGCTTCACGATTTCTGCGATGCGGCCGCCGGCGGCGTCCCCAGTATGAACAACTTGATCGTTGCTCAGCGCGGATTCGAATTTCTCAATGAAGGTCGGAGCCGAGGACGAGGTACTCTGTTGATCACCGGCCATCTCGGGGCTTGGGAACTGGGTGGAATGGTGTTAGCCGCTGAAGGGTTGCCGGTGAATGTGGTCACCATGCAAGAGCCGACCCCGAAACTTGACGTCTGGCGCCAGGAATATCGGTCTCGATTCGGGATTAAAACGATCACCATTGGGGCGGATAAATTCGCCTTTGTCGAGATCATCCAGGCGCTGCGGCGCAACGAACTGGTGGCGATGTTGGTGGATCGACCTTACCTTAACAGCGGCGTGGAAGTCCGGTTCTTTGGTAGACCAACCCTGTTTTCGGCCGCAGCCGCCCGAATCTGGCAACACACCGGCGCCACCATCATCCCCGCCTTTGTACTACAGCTACAGCCGGGCCGATACGGCTGTTACGCATACCCTTCAATCGAAATGGATAGCAGCGCGAGCATGATAAGCAATACTCAGCGAATTGCCGATGTCTTCGAGGCTATCGTTCGCGAATTTCCAGACCAATGGTATAACTTCGTGCCTATTTGGCAGCCCTGAGACTGCGCCGCTCGCTGATCGTCATCGATTGGCGAGCGGCGCAGGCTATGGCATCCGAATGATTCGGTTGAGCCGAACCGTTCAGATGCGGAATAGTTCGTTGCCTTTCAAAGCCTTATCTAATGACCAAGACCATCCCCATTCCGTTATCCAAACGCTCCGGCAGCCGCCGGACCGGGATCGCCGTAAGCGCCAGGAATAATCAATCACCAATCACCAACTTGTCCGACGTAGCTAAACGGGGACACGGGGCGAAGTCGGATCACCAACTTGTCCGACATAGCTCCTTGGGTATCAGACGACAGGGCGGCGTCGGATCACGCTTGGTTCCCGCGCGCCATCACTTCGGCCCTGTACTGATTGTCCTAGCCACCGTTTTCTTTGCCACCGTTCTGCAGGCGGCGCCTCTTTCTCAGGACGAAATCACTGACCTGGTTAAGCGGCTGGAGGCGGTTTATCAAAATCGCACCTCGCTTCAGGCTAACTTTCGGGAAGAGCGGCACATGGCCATTTTGAAGGATCCGGTGGTCAACCAGGGGAAAATTTGGTTCACGCCTCCGGACAAAATCCGGCGTGAGATCACGGGCAATTCTCCAAGCACGACTGTCATTGACGGGAAAAAGATGACCATTTTTTATCCCAACCTGAAAACAGCCGAGCAATACGATCTCGAGAAACGGCCAATTATCCGCCAATCGTTACAAGCGCTGACCGCAGGACTCAATTTTCAGCGGGTCTCCGACTACTACAGCATCGAAGGCACCAAAGAAGACAAATCATACGTCATCACTCTGACTCCGAAAACCGCGTCGATCCGTCGTTTGGTGAAATCGCTGACCCTGACGATGCTAACCGATCTCACGCCAGAAAAGGTCGATTTCCAAAGTCCCCGTGGCGAAAGAGTGTTTATCAGTTATTCCGATGTAAAGCGCGACCCAGTGCCCGATTCTGAGTACGACTTCACTCCGCCATCCGGAACGAACGTCACGAACCCGTTCGGTAGCTGAGTTACGCGAAGCTGGTAGGGCATAACCGCTCGCCCGCCGTTAAAATGAAAAACGGGCCCGATTCGCTGCCGACTTGTCCGACGTAGCTCGGGTTGGAAAAAGCCGCCGGTAGCTTGCCAAGCGAAGTCGGAGCCATGGCCCAGCGTATGGAATACAGTCCCGAGTGTTTTAGTCGCCTGACTCGTACGACTTGAGGATCCCCCAT
>DASUWQ010000092.1:0-4935 GCA_036378375.1 Chthoniobacterales bacterium | reverse complement strand
GCGGTATTGGAGTGACCACCGCAAGCGGAAAGACTTTCGGAACAAGTGTTTTTAGCCAAGCCGCGTCTCTCCCTGCGGGGACTGTCTTTAGCATCGTGTCGTCGAGTCCAGCACAACTGTATAATCCACAACTTTCGTTTGAGGGAGGGCAAGAGGGCGCTTACGTTAAGGGACTTGTGACGAAGTTCTCGGCGGATGCCCCTCCCGCGGCACAACCTTCAGGTCCGGCCACCACCTCGAATCTTCCTCCGCCTTCAGTGCCCGTTGGCGCGCCTTCAAATATTCACGCCGTCATTGTTTCAGGCCTCTCTGACCCCGCAAAAGTGATTGGCTCACCTAATGTAACTTTGACGGGTGGGATTGTCGCCCTAGGAAAAAATGGTTCACCCCCAACGACCTCCTCCGCCTGGAGTCCGGGGCTTAAGATCGTTCCGGATTACGCCTTGCTCACGGGAGAAAAAATTCCAACGGTCACTCCAAACATCATTGACGTCCGTATCGTTCGCCAGGACGTGAGTGCCGACTTCCCGTCACCGAGCGCAAGTCCAAGCAATTGAGGGGAACGATCGAAAAGGGCCGAAACTAAAAACGAAAAATCTCACGCAAAGTCGCCAAGACCGCAAAGGAAAGGACGGATTTCCAGATGGGAGGCAATAGAGGCGACGAAGATTTCTGTTAATGGCCCCGAGACCCTTTCTTCGGCCGGTGTCAACCGCACAAGACCTGTTAGCGTCGGCCGGGGACCGTGCTAAATTTCAACTTCCGGGGGCACTGCATGAGCGCTTCAACTCTTACGGCTAAACAAGCTTTTCTGCTCGAGCGCTGGCGCCAGATCTTCAATGATCCCGCGTTGGACCAATATGATGATGCTTACCGGATTGAAACGGACGCCAATGGTGAAGTTCTCATGAGCCCGCGTCCGCCGAATACGCATAATTTGAAGGCGTTTCAAATCGCCGCTATGATCGAGCGTCGCTTAGGGCCACGCGGTTCCGGTGAAACGCGAATCCTCACTGACCAAGGAATTAAAGCAGCGGACGCAGTTTGGTGCCCCACAAGCAGGTGGCCGCAAGACGACGAGAATGACGTTTTCTTGATTGCTCCCGAAATCTGTGTCGAAGTCTTGTCCCCGAGGAATACACGCGCGGAGATAGACCAGAAACGGTCACTATATTTCGCCGCTGGTGCTCGCGAAGTTTGGATCTGCAACCGAAACAATGCAATGTCCTTTTTTGCTTCCGAAGGTCGACTCGAGAAATCCAATCTTTGTCCTGACTTTCCGTCAATCTTCCGGCTGTATTAAGACTCAAAGTCACTGCGAATTTCCGGTCACCGAGCGCGCAGCCCCGCGGGACGACGGTTGGTTCATCTGCGGTTGAAAAGGCTCCTCTTGCACCTTGTGATCTTAGTTGCCCGAAGACTTGAGCTCGACGGAGGCTATGTTCTCGAGCACGATAAATCGTGGGACAGATCCTCGATTGTAAACGGTGACGTAAGACGGAAATGTTTCCTCGCCTGATTCAGGATCCGGCAGCGGTGGAATATCGATGTAATCCGGATGATCAATCGAGTAGCGCGTGCCGCCGCTTGTGATAATCACAAATGGTTGGAAATCAGCAACTTCAGCGAGTTTAGCCATCTCCGATCTAGTCATATTTTGTCCCTTCAAATTCAGCCAGGTCGCGTAAGCTTACCACCAATTTATCAACTATATAACCATTTAATAGAATGTTTCGAGTCGTTGTTTGCGCATAGACTCGGCATCCTTCGGACCGAATCGGAATGGGAACCCTGCTACCGCGCAAAACTAGGAGTTCGAGGAGTTGCTGGAGATCAGAATGGGCTTAATGACCCTTTTACTTCGGTTGAGACAGGTTCCTCTCACCTCTGCGTTAATTCGTCGGCTGTCGCGCCGGAGCTTGGCGAAGCCGGATCCATTCGTGGTTCCTTTTGCGGTTCTTCCGCCTTTCTTGACCGGCATAGCCTTGGCGACATCTGTTTGCAGCTATTCTCTTCGGTTGCCTCGAGTTGGATTCCCGGGTTAGTTTACTTCTTTCCCATGGTTACTTCCGACTTAATCTCCCGCGCGAACCCCTGGCTCAACGACATCGTTTCCTATATCCCAGGAAAACCGATCGATGATGTCGCTCGTGAGCTCGGTCTGCCGCCGGACAAAATTCTAAAACTTGCGTCGAACGAAAACCCGATCGGGCCCTCGCCTAAAGCCGTAGCGGCCATGACCGAAGCGCTAACCAAGGCGCATTTTTATCCGGACGGGGGAGGCTATCATCTGCGGATGGCCATTGCGAAAAAGTTCGAGTTGGATATCTCGAACGTGGCGCTCGGAAATGGTTCCAACGAAATCATCGAGTTCATGGGACACGCTTTCCTGACTCCGGGGGACAATATCGTAGTGGCCGATCATGCGTTCGTAATTTACAAGCTCATGGCACATCTCTTCGGCGCCTCGGCCATCGAAGTGCCCGATCCCGGCTTGACGGCCGATGTCGACGCCATGATCCGGGCGATCACACCGCGGACCAAGCTGATTTATATCGCGAATCCGAACAACCCTACCGGTACAATGGTGGGGACCGCCGAGCTTGATCGCCTGGTGAAAGAGGTTCCGTCGAATGTGGGGATTGTGCTGGACGAAGCCTACTACGAATTCCTGCCCAATCCGCCGGATACCCTGCGCTATGTCCATGAAACCGGTAACGTGATTTTGCTCCGGACATTTTCCAAGATCCAAGGTCTCGCCAGTCTGCGGATCGGTTATGGCCTGGCGAATCCGGAGTTGATCAAGGTAGTCGCTAAAACCCGGCAACCATTCAATGCCAACGCCATCGCTCAGGTGGGCGCAATCGCCGGTATTCAAGACGAAGAACACCAGCAGAAGACGCGGGAGATGACCCTGGAAGGGGTCGCTTTCCTTCAGGCTGGATTCGAGAAACGTGGTCTCGAATACGTCCCCAGCTCGGCCAACTTCGTGTTGGTTAAAGTGGGCGACGGGAAAGCGATCTTCGAGAAACTCCTCCGCCGCGGCACCATTGTGCGCGCTACCGGCGAATACAAACTACCCGAATGGATCCGAGTCAGTGTCGGTACTATGAATCAAAACCGCCGATTCTTTGAAGATCTCGATGCGGTGATGACAGAGTAGATAGCGCTAAGCCAAGAGGCGCTCAATCGTCCTCGTACTCGTCGTCGTCCTCGTCCTCGATTTGGGTGTTTGGTCACCGAATGGAGCGGATCACCCAACACCTAGAACGGAGGCGCTGGATACACATATCGGCCGCCGGGCCTGCAACGATCCAGTGATCGTACGGTGCCTTGATTCGTCTTCGGCCCTGCCTTTGTGACCTTCGTGACGTTGCTCTGAAGTACTAGCCTTTCGTCTCTCTAAGCCCGGCGAGAGTGAACTGACAGTCCGCCTCCGGCAAGACTCCGCTAGGCCACAAATCGAAATCTGCGTAATCTGTGTAATCTGCGGATTTTAAAAAGTCTCCCTAACTTATGCCACTAGACGATACTATCGCTGCGATCTCGACTGCTGTTGGCGAAGGCGCCATTGCGGTACTGCGGATTTCAGGGCCTGAGGCGGTAAGCTTGGTCGCGCGGATTTTTCGGGGGACTACCGTGCCGGAAAAAATGGAGGCTCGGCGGAGTTATTTTGGTGAGATCTATGATGCCACTGGCGTGATCGACCAGGTCCTAGTCACTATTTTTCGACATCCGCAGAGTTATACCGGTGAGGATCTCGTCGAGATCAGTTGTCATGGGGGAATTTTAGTCACCCGGAAAATCTTATCGTTGCTGTTACACGCAGGAGCGCGTTCGGCGGAGCCAGGTGAGTTCACCCAGCAGGCCTTCTTGAACGGCAAAATGGATCTGACTCAGGCGGAAGCCGTCATGGATTTAATCAGGGCTCAGACCGAGTTGGCGTTGCGTGCCGCTAACGAACAACTGGCTGGTCATTTGGGACGCGAGCTAACCAAGATCCAGGACGAGTTGCTCACCGCGCTCGCTCATATCGAGGCTTATATCGATTTTCCGGATGAAGGGATTTCGCCTGAGACCGGCAAGATGCTATTTGATCGTCTTGAAGAAACCGGCGCCAGTTTGGACAGGCTAGTCGCTACCGCTGATCAAGGTAGAATTCTGCGTCACGGGTTACGCACAGTAATTTACGGTGAACCCAATGTTGGCAAATCCAGTCTGCTGAATCTGCTTTTGGGCTATGACCGAGCGATCGTGAGCGAGATTCCGGGTACTACTCGGGACACTATCGAAGAAACAATCAATGTTCGCGGTATTCCCGTCCGATTAATTGATACTGCCGGTAAACGTTCGTCCGAAGACAGCATTGAAAAGGAAGGCATTCGCCGGACTGAGCTCCAACTGGCTCAAGCGGATCTTGTATTACAGGTGGTGGACGCCAGCTTGGCTTCTCGCAGCGATGATGAAGGCCAAAGCGGCGACCTGTCCAGCGAAGCCGCTGGCTCGCCCGACGAAGCTCCTAGAGTTTTTGACGACAGGGCGAAGGTAGGAGTTTCCGAAGACACAGCGAACTCGGAAAACGGACAAAAACGGCCCATTTCGGGTTCTGGGAAAAACAACCGCATTCTTATATTGAACAAGGTCGATCTCGGGATACACCCCGATTGGGAGTCCGGCGCGGGGGTCCGGTTTTCTTGCCGAACGAGGGAAGGGGAGGAAGCGCTGAACCAAGCCATCTGGGATTTTGTGATGACCGGGGGGCTCAGCGGTCAGGATTTCCGAATTGCCATTAGCGTCCGGCACCAAGCATGTCTACAAAAAGCGATCACTGAGCTGGAAGCGGCGAAAGCGGGGTTGGCAAAGAATGAATTACCTGAGCTGATTTCGATCGATCTCCGAGGCGCACTCGATGCCATTGGTGATGTCATCGGCCGG
>DASUWQ010000091.1:0-16686 GCA_036378375.1 Chthoniobacterales bacterium | reverse complement strand
AGAAGGAGAAGAGAAGTTTCGGAGCCAAGCTCAGATTATCCGCCGGTACGGAGCCGCGGTGGTGGTGATGGCATTTGACGAGACCGGCCAAGCGGACACGTTGGCTCGCAAGACCGAGATCTGCGCCCGAGCCTACCGGATTTTAACGGAAGAAGTCGGATGTCCGCCGCAGGATATCATTTTCGACCCGAACATTCTGACGGTCGGCACCGGCATTGAAGAGCATGCGGGATACGCGATTGCGTTTATCGAAGCGACGAAATGGATTAAACAGCACTTGCCTCATTGCCGGGTGAGCGGCGGTGTAAGTAATATTTCATTCTCATTCCGCGGAAATAACGCGGTGCGCGAGGCGATCCACGCGGCCTTTTTATATCATGCCATTGCGGCTGGCCTGGACATGGGGATTGTGAATGCCGGTCAGCTCGCTGTGTACGAGGAGATTCAGCCGGAGCTGTTGGAGTTGGTTGAAGATGTACTCTTAAACCGCCGGAAAGATGCGACCGAGCGCCTCGTTGATTACGCAGAAAGGGTCAAAAGCAGCGGGAAAGTACAAGCCAAGGATGAAGCCTGGCGCTCAGGCTCGGTGGAGGAGCGGCTTTCTCATGCGCTGATCAAAGGGATTGTCGAATACATCGATGACGATACCGCCGAAGCCCTGCAAAAATACGAGAAACCGCTCTCGGTGATCGAAGGCCCGTTGATGAGCGGGATGAGCGTGGTGGGCGACTTATTCGGCGCCGGAAAAATGTTTTTGCCGCAGGTGGTGAAAAGCGCTCGCGTAATGAAGAAGTCGGTGGCTTACCTGCTGCCCTACATGGAAGCGGAACGGGCGAACTCGCCGAGTCAACGTTCTCAGGGGAAAGTGGTGCTGGCGACCGTGAAAGGCGACGTTCACGATATCGGTAAGAACATCGTTGGCGTGGTGTTAGCCTGTAATAACTTCGAGGTGAAAGACCTTGGGGTGATGGTACCCGCCGAAAAAATCTTCGAGGCGGCACAAGCCGAGCACGCCGATATTATCGGCCTCAGCGGTCTGATCACGCCATCACTGGATGAGATGGCGCATGTGGCTCAGGAAATGGAGCGGCTTGGGTACACCATGCCGTTGCTGATTGGTGGGGCAACCACCAGCAAAGCGCATACCGCGGTAAAAATCGCTCCGCATTATCGAGGCCCGACTATCCATGTGCTGGATGCTTCACGCGCGGTAAACGTGGTTGGTTCGCTGATTAGTCAGGAGTTGCAGCGGGAGTTCGTTAGTAAGAACCAGAAAGACCAAGAACGTCTCCGGGAAGAGTTCCATAACCGGACTGCAGAAAAGCAATTGCTGACTATCGAGGAAGCGCGTAACCGGAAACCGGTTTTTGATTGGGAAACTACGCCCATCGATAAACCGGGCGTTCTTGGAGTTCAGGTGATTGCTAACCAATCGTTAGACGAATTGGTGCCTTACATTGATTGGTCTCCCTTTTTTCACACCTGGGAACTCAGGGGCCGTTTCCCGAAGATTTTCGACGATCCGAATGTCGGGGAACAAGCTCGCCAGCTTTATGAGGATGCTCAGAAACTGCTCCAGGACATTGTCAACAGCAGGCTGTTAGTCGCGAAGGGTGTTTACGGGCTTTGGCCGGCAAACAGTGTCGGTGACGACATCGAAGTTTACACAGACGAAACCCGGACCCGAGTCTTGGCGACCTTTCACCAATTACGGCAGCAGATGCAAAAACCGGCTGGTCAATTTAACCACTGTTTAGCCGACTATATCGCTCCGAAAGGAAGACCTGACTATATCGGTGCTTTCGCGGTCACGGGCGGGCATCAAACCGATGAAGTGGCCCGCCAGTTCGAAGAAGATCTCGACGATTACAACGCGATCATGACCAAAGCTCTAGCCGATCGCTTAGCGGAAGCGTTTGCCGAGTATTTACATGAACGCGTTCGTCGTGAGTGGGGCTACGGCCTAAAGGAGCATCTAACTAAAGAGGATCTGATCCACGAAAAATATCGCGGTATTAGACCGGCGGCAGGTTATCCGGCCTGCCCTGACCACACCGAGAAAGCGATTTTATTCGACCTGTTGCAGGCCGAAAAGAACACGGGCATCCAACTCACAGAGAGCTTTGCCATGTGGCCGGGAGCATCGGTAAGCGGTCTTTATTTTGCGCATCCCGAAGCCAAATATTTTGGCGTGGGCAAGATCGATCGCGATCAAGTGCTGGATTATCAGGTTCGGAAAGGGATGCCGTTGGAAGAACTGGAGCGCTGGTTAGGACCGAACCTGAATTATCTGCCGGAGAAGGTAACGGTTAAGGGTTAGCGGTTCTGAGTTCACGGTTCGCAGTTCACAGTCAGCCGTCGGGGCCTCAACGGCTCGTGAAACAGTGGTGGGCCGGACAACTGATGATGTACTAACCGTCAGACAGAGCGCTAACAGGGAGCCGAACCGGGAACTGCGAACCGTGAACGGCGAACGGTAAACCGGTTAGGGGCACGGAGGAAGCGGCGCCGGCACGACTACTACTTGCCAGAATCGGCAACCGTTGTGCCAGTACCAATAGCCGTAGTGGCCGCCATTGTAGCAGTAGTGATATCCGCAACCATGGTATCCGCCGCCATAGTGATATCCACAGTGGTAGCCCGGATGAGCCTGGGCGGAAGTCGCTAGACCACCAAGGCCGCCGACGGCCATAGTAAGTGTTAAGAGTAGTCTTTTCATTTTATATTCGTGTTTTTTGATTGGTTGTTAGAGAGTTTTGCCTCTCGAGCGCCCTATTAAGCACCGCTGATGCCAACCTGGTCTTGGCCAGGATGAGCGGTCACTGCGGTATGTGATCCGGCAAAAAGGTAACCTTAGTCGGAGCCGACGTTGGTTAGGAGAAGCTTTGCCGAAAATAAACCGTTTCAGTTTTGGGACGGAATCGATCGGAAGTGGGAAAGAGCGGGGCCCTGGAGGGGAACCGCTTTTGACCGCTGCCAGACCGCTCGTATGATCGCGGCAAAGTCATGACACTACGAAAGGTTGTGTAGCAGGCGGCTCCCGCGAACGTCTCCACGCGTTAATATCGAAGAGGTGTCGCAACGTTCGGATCAAACGGAAACGCTACAGGTCCTGGCGATGCCAGGGGCCGTTCGGCGGGAGCCGCCCGCTAACACAATGTTATTATTTGCCGAACGACATTTCCAAAGGTGTGGGTTCAACTTAGGACGCGCCAAAGCGGCTCCCCTCCAGCTTGGGCGATTCACGCCTTAATCTTCATCAACGCCCAGCTCGAACTCCACCAGATCCGCGTAATTCTGACGTCGCCGGATCAGTTGAGCACTGTTGCCGTCGACGAGGACTTCTGCTGGTAATGGGCGAGAATTATAATTCGACGCCATAGCCAATCCATAGGCACCGGCGCTCATCACGGCGAGTAGATCGCCGGATTGGCATCCGGAGATTTTGCGATCCAGGGCAAAAAAGTCTCCGCTCTCGCAGACTGGGCCGACTACGTCGGCTACGATCGGATCCAACTTGGGGTTCCGCTCAACCGCAACGATTTCGTGGAAACCCTCGTATAAAGCAGGCCGGATAAGGTCATTCATTCCGGCGTCGACGATTACAAATCGTTTGGCTGGAGTTTCTTTTATGTACAGCACCTGACAAAGCAGTACGCCGGCGTTGCCTACCAGGAAGCGGCCAGGCTCGAGCAATACGCGAACCCCAATTTCTTCCAGCAGCGGTTCGACGGCGGTTACGTACTCTTCAATGGTCATACCCTGTTTGGTCGTCTCGTCTGACCACCATTCTTCGCGGCCGCTTTCCAGCGACCCTTGATAGACAATGCCAATGCCTCCGCCAATGCTGAAGAATTCTATCCCATAACGGTCGCGGAGTCGCTTTACCAGCGGAACCAGTTTTTGCAAGGCTTCGACGAATGGCTTGCTTTCCCTGATCTGAGAACCGATGTGGGTTTGGATACCGACGATCTTTACATGACTTAACCCTGCGGCGAGTTCGTATACGGCTTCGATTCGATCCAAACCGATTCCGAACTTGTTCTGGCTTTTGCCGGTCGAGATATATTTGTGCGTAGCGGCATCGACATCCGGATTCACTCTGATTGCGACGGGCGCAGTCTTTCCGAGGGATTTGGCTACCTCCTGAATTGTCAGCAGTTCTTCCTGGGACTCAACGTTGAAACTTAAGACTTCGTTATGCAGCGCGTAGGCGATCTCTTCCCGGGTCTTACCGACACCGGCAAAAGTGCATTTAGATGCGGGCCCGCCACTGCTGAGAACTTTATAAAGTTCACCTCCCGAGACGATATCGAATCCCGCGCCGGCGTTGGCTAAGAGATGTAGTAAGGTAAGATTTGGGTTGGCCTTTACGGCATAGCAGATCTCGTGATCAAGACCCTTAAGGGCGGAGTTCAGCCGCTGGAAATGGTCGAGAACGGTATGCTGGCTGTAAACATAGAGCGGCGTGCCATAAGTCTCAGCGATCTTAGCCAGATCGGAGTCCTCACAGAAGAGCCGGTTGTCACGATAATGGAAACTGTGCATGGAAAATAGCCAATAGCCTATAGCCGATAGCCAATGTTAAGCAATAGGGCGGCGTCGCTCTGCTTGGCTATCGACTATTGGCTATTGGCTATACGAAGAGCCCTGTCTGCTGCTGGCAGGCTTTCAGGGTGTTCTGCATCAGCATAGCGATTGTCATCGGTCCAACACCGCCTGGTACCGGTGTAATCGCGCGGGTTTTTGGGGCGACTTCATCGAAATCGACGTCGCCGGCGATGCGGAACCCTTTTTTCCGAGTGGGATCCTCAACGCGAGTGGTGCCCACATCGATCACAATAGCCCCCTCGCGAACGTGCTCCTTCTTTACAAAGCCGGGTTGCCCCATGGCTGCGATAAGAATTTCTGCAGATGAGCAGATCTCAACCAGATCCCGGCTTCGTGAATGGACGACGGTAACGGTAGCGTCGCCGCCCGATCCTTTAGCCATCAGTAAGAAGGCAAGCGGCTTTCCCACTAACATGCTTCGCCCGAGAATCACGACCCGGCTGCCCGCAATGTTCGCTCCGCTCTCGAGTAGCAACCTTTGGCAGCCTAACGGCGTGCAGGGAACTATCCCGGAGGGGTCACCCATGGCAAGTTTCCCTACATTGATAGGATGGAAACCATCCACGTCCTTTGCCGGGTTCAAAGCCAGAGTGATCTTTGCCTCGTCGATATGCTTAGGTAGAGGTGATTGCACCAGGATCGCGTGGATCTGCGGATCGGCGTTTAACTCTTTTACGATCTGAAGCAGATCCGCCTCGCTGGTTTGTTCGGGTAGCTCGATCTTTCGTGAGTGGAACCCGAAATCTTGAGATACCCGGTCTTTGCTGCGGACGTAAGACACCGAGGCCGGATCGGTTCCAACTAATACGACGGCTAGCCCTGGAACGACGCCGTGCCGTTTTAGATTCTCGGTTTTGCGCTTCGTCTCTTCGTTAATCTTTTCGCCGATTGCTTTTCCGTCGATCAGTTGCATGGATTCACTTATTCCATCAGATTTTAAGCCATTCGGTGTGAAATACGCCGGGTTTGTCCGTGCGTTCGTAAGTATGTGCGCCGAAATAATCGCGTTGAGCTTGTAATAGGTTTGCCGGCAAACGTTCTTGCCGATAACTGTCGAAATAGGCAAGGGAAGCGCTAAAAGCGGGAACCGCAACGCCAGCCTGGATGGCTAACGAGACCGCGGTACGCCAATTGGCTTGGGCATTGGTGAGGACTCCTTTAAAGAACGCATCCAGCATCAGGTTCTCCAGATTAGGCTCCCGATCGAACGCTTCCTTGATCCGGTTCAGGAATTTTGCCCGGATGATGCAACCTCCTCGCCAGATGGTGGCGATGTCTCCGTAGTGTAGGCTCCAGTTGAACTGTTTGCCGGCGGCTTCGAACAGGGTAAATCCCTGGGCGTAGGAGATGATTTTAGAAGCGTAGAGGGCATCGCGCACTGCATCAATCAAAGCTTGGCGATCGCCCGTGTAATTAAATTTAGCCGGAGCTGGTAACTGTTTCGACGCGCGCACGCGCTGGTCTTTCATAGCGGACAAGACGCGCGCTTCTACGGCCGCGTTGATGGTGGAAACCACCACGGCTTGTTCGATCGCAGACTGCAATGTCCAGCGGCCGGTTCCCTTCTGTCCCGCCTTGTCCAGGATGACGTCGACCAGCGCTTTACCGGTGTCAGGGTCTTTTTTGGTAAAAATGTTGGCGGTGATTTCGATTAGGAAACTGTCCAAGTCACCGCGATTCCATTCCGAGAAAATGTCATGTAATTCAGGAGGCGTCACCCCAAGCAGGTCACGGAGTATGGCGTAGGCTTCGCAGATCAACTGCATGTCGCCGTATTCGATGCCGTTGTGCACCATCTTTACGTAATGTCCCGCGCCGTCTGGTCCCATGTAGCGGCAGCAAGCCTCTCCTTCCACCTGAGCGGCAACTTTTTGGAAGATCGGGGCCACAATTTCCCACGCGTCTTTAGAGCCGCCGGGCATCAGTGATGGCCCTTTCAGCGCGCCCTCTTCTCCTCCGGAGACACCCATGCCGAGAAAATGGAATCCTTTGCCGGTCAGTGCCTTGTCACGCCGCTGGGTATCGGTAAAAAGCGAGTTCCCGCCATCGATAATCACGTCACCCTGCTCTAAATGTGGAAGCAGTTGGTCGATGACCGCGTCGACGGCCGCTCCGGCTTTGACCATGATCATCACCTTGCGAGGGCGGGCAAGGCTCTTCACAAATTCTTCGATCGAATGGGTGGCAACGATACGTTTCCCTTTGGCTCGTCCCGCTGCGAATTTATCGGTGACCTCGGTCGTCCGGTTGTAGACGGAAACCGAAAACCCTTTGCTCTCCATGTTCAGAACGAGGTTTTCCCCCATTACCGCGAGGCCAACGAGACCGATGTCAGATGTGTTTGTCATATTGGGAAATTCTTGGTTTATCAGTGCGAACCTTTTGCGGCCCGACTTCCCCACGTCGTCTGAAACTCCCAACTTCGCCCCTTCGTTTTGAACTCCGGGAAAGCTTCGTCGGGCAAGCCGGCAGGCTAGGTCGGGCAAGCGGAACAAAATGGCAGTACGCTACGCGGATTCGTTGTGCAAGTTCGTCCCGTAGGAGTGTCGGACTGTGTCGCGTAGCGGCAACACAGAACAGCCCAGGGCTGTAGCCCAAAGGCGCTAAGATACGATAAAGACAGGGATAGCCGCGAAAGAACGCAAAGATCGCAAAATAAAAAGAATAGCCGCAAAAAGGCACAAAAAGCGTAAAAAATTTAGCGCATTAAATCCGAGGTATCGCGATTATCCGCCCAAGGCTTGCGTTAGAGTTTCCGCCCGCTTTAGCGGATTATTACCTGCTTTTTTTGCGATCTTTGTGTTCTTTTGCGGCTATTCCCGTACCCAGCGCCGACATTTCCCATCCACCCTTTTTGCGCATTTTGTGCCTTTTTGCGGCTATTCCTGGCTTATCTTGGCGCCTAAGGGTTAAAACGCTGGGCTGTTCTGTATTGCCGCTTCGCGGCAAAGTCCGACAGTCGCCCTACGCGACGGTATGACTCGATTAACCGCGCTTCCGGCCCTGTTTGCGATCCAGGCTTTGCAAATCTTAGCGGAACCGGCGTAAAATGCTGTCGTGCACCGATGCGAGGTCAAAGTTACGCGGGAGCCTTTGTTGCCCTTGCCTTGCGTTTTTTCGACCGAGCACGGCGCAGTAGTGGATTTCTTTGGAGTAGTCCGAGAAAATGAGAACGACACAACCATCTCAGGTCTCGAGTACGAGGCTTTTGTGGAAATGGCGGAGGCTGAACTCCGACGAATTTCCGAGGAAACGGCCCAAAAGTTCTCTTTAGGGGCTGTTATTGTCCACCATCGAATCGGTTTTGTCCCCGCCGGGGAAGCCTCGCTCTTTGTCCGCGTTAGCGGTCGTCATCGCGGGGCCGCGTTCGCCGGCAGCCAGCAGCTGGTAGAGCTGCTAAAGGCTCGCGTGCCTATTTGGAAACGTCCGATTCCCGTAAAAAAGCACTCGGCATGAATTTGCCAAATCAGCTCACTCTTTGGCGGCTGGGGTTGGTTTTTCCTTTTGTTTGGCTGCTGAGCGTGGACTGGCACTGGAGCAAAAGTATTGCGCTACTCTTGTTCCTGGTCGCCAGCTTTACCGATTACGCCGACGGCTATATTGCTCGCCGATATCAGTTGGTGACCGTTTTCGGTCAATTAATGGATCCGTTGGTCGACAAGATCATGATTGTGTCGGCTTTTATCTGTCTGGTGGCAACCAAGGACATTCCTGCCTGGACAGTCATCATCATCGTGAGCCGAGAATTTCTGATTACCGGTCTCCGCTTGATTGGCGTTTCCCGAGGCAGGACACTCCCAGCCGAGCGCCTTGGCAAACACAAAACCGTATGGCAGATGGTGACCGTTGTTTATTACCTCCTTTTAAAGAGTATTAACGAGGCATCCTGGGTTCACCTCTCTCCTACCACCGAAACCATCGCTGCCGGGCTCGGGACCATCGTGCTTTCGGTCGCGGTGATATTGACTCTTTTCTCCGGCCTTTCATATCTGGCCAAGAATCGGGATCTGGTGAGTGATCTCTAAACCAGAAGCTAGGAGCTGGAATTTAGGAGCTAGGAGGGGCGTCGCTGCATGAATCGTCCTCGTCCTCGTCGTCGATTGGGTCTGCGGCGTGGGGTTAGGTTTATGCCCATTCTGACTTGAATCGCGCAGTCTTCGTCCGTCTGCGGATCTGAATAGCAGTCTTAAAGCTGCCACGGGAGCAGACGTTCTCGGGAGCCGCCTGCTGCCAACCCCTAGAGCTGCCGACTTGTAAAGCGGCTCCCCTCCAGGGCGCTGGGTATCACACATTCGCTCGACGCAAACGGATTCGAGGACGAGGACGACGACGAGTACGATTGGAAGCGGCTGTGGCACTGTCCCCCTAGCTCCTGGCTCCCGCTCAGTTTCTTCCGCCAACCAACGGAGTCTCTTCTCGGGGGACCTCGATGTGGTCGCCAGGTTCTAAAGGGATATCGAGCGAGGGATTAGCGCGGATCTTCTTGGTATCGATGATCATTACCTCATCGGCCCGCACGAGCCGTACTTTTTCCTGATCGGCGGAGGACGAAAAACCGCCGGCAGAATCGATACTGGTTAAGACGGTTAATTCGGGTTTATAAGCGATCTTTTGTGGAGTTTTCACCGCCCCGCCGACGTTGACCCAGCGATGCACTGCCCCCATCGTGATCGTGATTGTCGGCCTAGTATAAACGTCGTGAGATCGATAGCTGGCTTCGACCACGGTCTGAGCTCCGGTTAACGTCAGCCCGGCAATCTTTATTCGGCCCAGGTTGGGCAGGCTGATGTAGCCTTGCCCGTCGATTACGTATTCACCGGTGACAGCTTTGGCGTCGTTAGCCGGAACATCACCAATTTTGAGTTGAATCGTATCACTTGGACGCAGAAGGAGTTCCTCAGCGGAGGCGGAGAACGACGCCGATAAAAGCAAGGTACCCAGAAGAGCGCATAAACATCTAATAAGCGTCATCTCCGCGTAGTCGGTTTGAAGCAGCTTGAAACTCGACCGCCAGCTTCTCCCTGGGCCTTTCGCGGACAGGGACATTGGGCAGCGATTTCTTCTTTCGGCGTTTGATGTAGGCACTGTTCAATACAACGCCTAGTACTTCAGTACCAAGATTGTGCAAAGCGTCCTTCGTTTTGGACACTATTGAACGAGGAGACCGGCGGTGTTGGGCTACAATAATGGCGGCTTCCGCCAGCTCACAAATCACCAAGGAATCGTCTGATTGCCAGAGTGGGGGACAATCGAAGATTACCACGTCAAACCATTCCTTCGCGTTGTTGACCAATTCAACGCATTTCAGTGAACCAAAGAGCTTCATCGGGCCGGTTGGTGATGAGCCTGAGCCACTGGTAATAACAAATAAGTTTGGAGTACCGCTATCCCGAACGATTTCTTCGAAAGGTTTTTCCCCACTCACGTAATCGCTGAGACCAACTCGGTTATCGAGTCCGAAAAACTTATGTTGAGCGGGATGGCGCAGATCCGCGTCGATAACTAAAGTTTGTTGCTCACTGGCTGCGTAAGCCATTGCTAACTTTGCTGTTGTCATTGACCTACCCGTCCCGGAGCCGCTGCCTACCACCGTCAGCACAGAAGCGGCCACTCTCTGGCGGGAGGCCTGGACGTTCGTCTTTAGTACTTGAAATGCCTCGTCACTCGGATCGTGGCAAGCAATCCTCGATGTCTCACCCTTAGATTTCGGAATTACCGCCAGCAGAGGAAGGCGAAACCGTTTCTCAACCTCTTGTGGCGTTTTGATGCTCCGATCCAAGGCCCCGGCCAGCAAAGCCAGCAGGATCCCGAGCAGCAGGCCGACGGCTCCACCACCCGAAAGAAGGAGAGAATTACTAATACCCTCTGTTCTCGAAGCGGTTGTGGCCAGTTGGCTGATCACCGCGGGCTTAGGCTGTTTCGCGGTCTCGGTTGTTACGGACTCTAGCTTAGCTTTTGTCGTTGCCAGAGCTGCCTGCGCCAAATCGTAGCGTTGCTTGGTCTCAAGGTATTGAGCGTTGGCCGCTTTTCTCTTTTGTCCGTTTTGGTTTGCGTTGAGGTTCGTCTCAAGGGTGACTAAATTTTCTTGAGCGGCTGCTAGTTGAGCGGATAACGCTTTTCTAATATTGGCGACCTCCTGACGGATTTGTTCTTCGATCGCGTCAATTTGCCCCTGAATATTACGCACGTCGGGATGGTTGCGACCGACGCCGGAGCTCAGCAAGCGACCCTTCTCTACCAAAGCATTTTGATGAAGCGGCAACTTCTGCTCGAGCACCGGATCGTTCAAATTCAACAGACCCACTGACTCCACCAAATTGTCGGACTTCAAGTGGTCCAGCGCATCCAGTCGGCTTTTGAGGTTCGCAATGTTCGCGTGGAGTTCATTCTCCTTATCCGCGCTAGTCGGTGTTGGCGATTCTTCTGGCCGCAAGGAAGTGTCACTACTGTCCGGGTTCGGATCTATATAGCCTGCGGCAGTTCTTAGGCGAGATGCCTCGGCGAACAGGTTACTAACAGCAGTTTCCGAGAGCCGCACGTCGTTCTGCAATTGTTCCAATTGCTTGTCGAAGGTCGCTAGCTGCTGCGAGGCTTGGTAATCGACGAATTCTTGAGCAATTGTGTTAGCGAGAAGCGTAGCGTCTTGCGGACTACTGCTTGAAACGCTGAACCGCATTGAGTGCGGGGACAGTACATCAGGAATGATCAAGTCGGCCAATTTGTCGTAAGCGGTGTTTAGAGAAAGCTCGGCGCCATTTTGGGACCATTTCCTCTGCAGATCCAATCGCCGAATAACCGGATCTAGCACTTCGTGGCTAAAAATGGACTCGAGTTGGCTTTCAGCCAAATTCGAGCCATTCGTAGATTCGGTAGTTGAGTCTTTGGCGGCAGATCGCTGGAGGTTGTCCGGTTGGACCTCGATTATCGCAGACGCAGTATAGTTCGATGGACGCGAATAGGTAAAGATGGCGACACCGCCGAGAGTCAGGAGAAAAATAAAGATTACCAGTCCAACCCGACGCCGGATGATGCACCAATGATCGAGATGCAATGTGGCATCAAGCAAGGCATTCATGTAAAAAAACGGGTCAAGGCGGCGGAAACTGGAAGATTATATCATAAAACTAATTTATATCGACAACGAGGTACTAACAAATAGACGGTCATAGATAACAAATTTGCTTCCAGTAATTTTCAAGGGAATACCTTGTACCGAAGTTGTAGCCGATAATTTCCATATTTACCCTATTGATTGCTAATGAGCTACTTCGGTTCTAAATCTTTGATCGCGTGAAGCGCGCCGCCCCGCCACTCGAAAAGCTCGGTTGAGACCGGCCATACGCTGTTGTGGTAGATGCCCCGCAAAGGAATGGAGAACTGCTCCATATTACTGCCTAACCGCGGGAACAGAAACACGGTTTGACGATTGGGCACGCACGCCAGGCAGTCCTTTCCTAAAAGGTTCTCGAAGCGATCCGTAAAGCCAGGCGTTAACAAAACGGAGGAAAGGGCTGGATCCTGGTTTTCAAGGCGAATGGCCACAATAACCCCGTGCCGGTCACGAATAATTTTTGGGCTGGTTTGTTTCAGGATCGATTGAGCGTATGCGACTGCTAACGTGTGCAGCTCAGAAATCGTTAGGCTCGGAGGATCCAGGAGTGGTGTGACTTTGCCGTCGTTTTCATCGTAGTAACCCAAAACCGTTTTGGTGGACCCGTCGATGGCTTCGGATACCGGGGTTCGATAAAAGTAGGGATCCAGAATGATGACGGATTCAGCCACTGTGAGGTGGGTCAGTTGGAACGAGAGAAGAAGCAAGAGGACGAGAATGCTGCAGGCTTTCGTCCTCGTACTCGTCGTCGTCCTCGTTCTCAAATTCTGCGGCGCGGCGTGATGGAGTCGGGGAATTCCGCTTTCCGTCCGTGCTGTGTCTCTGCGATGGTTGGGGGCAAATCGCTTAGACCACCTAGGGCGAAGTCCACGACTCTCGGCGAACAACCGCTGTCGAGGACGAGGACGACGACGAGTACGAGAACGAGTCGCCCAACGCGGCTTCGCTGGAATCCAAACTCTTATCGTTCGGTGGGATTTGAAGTTTGGGAGCGACCGCGTACTTCTATAGCTCAACATGATTGCTTTTCTGGATGGTGAGCTAGCCGAGGCTTGGCCGACTCAGGTTATTGTTTCTGTACATGGAGTTGGTTACTTGGCGCAAATTCCGCTCTCCAGTTTTGAACACCTGCCTCAAGTGGGTCAGAGGGTGCGGTTGCTGACTCATTTGGTAGTACGCGAGGACGCGCATCTTTTGTTCGGATTCCTGAGCTCTGCGGAGAGAGACTTGTTCCGTTTGTTGCTTCAACACGTAACCGGCGTGGGCCCAAAGCTGGCCTTGGCCGTGCTTAGCGGCATGAGCGTTTCCCAATTCAAGTCTGCAGTTGTGCACCAGGATATCGCAGCGTTGGCCAGAATCAGCGGCCTCGGGAAGAAGACCGCAGAACGAATCGTTCTAGAACTCAAGGATAAGGTGGGTGTCGCCGCAGCCTGGGAGGTAGCGGCTGCCGGCCGGCAAGATGGCGCCGGGAAGGTGAATGATGCAGTGCTTGCATTGATCTCGCTGGGTTTTAAGCAGGTTGAAGCCCAAAAAGCGCTCCGCGAGGTGCACGATGCCGGTGAGCAATTGGAGACGGATGAGCTCGTACGGCGAGCCCTGAAAAAACTCGCGTGAGTGCCGAGAGCACATTGAATTCGATCGAGCTGGAGCGGGCCCGTGCGGTTCTCCAAAGCATGCCCTCGGCCGGCCTCTTTGCCGGTAAAGAATGGCTGGTTTCTCCCGAGCCATTTCTCCTGTCGGCGGACGTAGTTGACCAGCTAGAACGCCTCGGGCACTGGCTATTTAAGTTCGTTCGAGCTACGAATCATTTGTATTTCCAGAGCTGTAAGGGCAAGAAGCCGAGCTGGATCAAAGAATACTTTGAAGCTGGGAAACCTCCGGATCTTATTCGGGTCGCGCGTGCCAATCCAGATGTCCTCCCCGCCGTGATTCGGCCGGACATCATTCTCACTGAGCAGGGGTGGACCATTACCGAATTGGATTCAGTTCCGGGCGGTATCGGCCTGACCGATTGGCTGAATCGAACGTACAGCGACCTGGGATTCGATGTCATTGGGACCCGCGACGGGATGGTCGACGGGTTTGGACGGATTTTCCCAAAAGGAGTCATCGCCGTATCCGATGAGTCAGCGACCTATCGGCCGGAAATGCAATTTTTGGCGGAGCGATTGCACTCGCTGCGAAGCTCGGACTGGGAAGTAGTACGCGCCGAGGATTGGGAATTTCCTCAAGAGGTGCCGGTCTACCGTTTCTTCGAACTGTTCGATCTCGGAAAACTGCGATACAAAGACCGGCTGTTTGACGGGATCCTGAAAGGGAATCTCCAAGTCACTCCACCGCTCAAGCCGTTCCTGGAAGAGAAATTGGCGTTTGGTTTGTTTTGGTCGAGGCCCCTGACCCAGTTTTGGCGGCGTGGACTGAGTGATCGCCATTGGCGGTTGCTGCGCCGATTCTTTCCCCACACGTGGATTTTAGATCCGACCCCTTTGCCGCATAACGCCGTGATTCCTGGTCTCGAGGTTCAGGATTGGAACGAGCTGAAGGAATTCAGCCAAAAGCAACGGGAGCTGGTTCTAAAAATCAGCGGGTTCTCGGAGCGGGCTTGGGGCAGCCGAGGCGTGTTTATCGCCCCCGATTTGCCGCATCACATTTGGGCGGAACAAATCGAAAAGGCGTTGGCAGCTTTTTCGTCGAATCCATTTATTTTGCAGCGGTTCTACCGAGGTGGCCTCTTCGAACAGAAATACTTGGATGTGCAAACCGGGGAGATCCGGATTCTGCGAGGGAGAGTTCGCCTTTGTCCTTATTACTTCGTGGTTTCTCCACGGGACGTCGTTCTGGGGGGCGTTCTAGCGACCATTGTTCCGCCCGACAAAAAGATCGTGCACGGAATGCGAGACGCCATCATGGTACCGGCGGCGGTGGCGCCGGAGTAAGGTCGAGCATCGGCTCTCTTGTACTCGTCCTTCTTCGTCGTCCTCCCGACCTCACCCCGTCGTCTCGAAATTTCCTGAAGCTCTGTCGGACGGACTGTCGTCGCACTGGAAAGGTTCGGAACCGCGGATAAATGCCTTTGCTGCCAAGACCTGGAGGGGAGCCGCTTTGGAGCGTATCTGGTCACCCTCGCAACCTTCGCCTCAACACTAGTCCCGCGGAAAAGTGCGAAAACAAGCGGCTCCCGCGAACGTCTCAGAGCGTTGCCACACCGTGGGTTATTCGCGGGAGCCGCCCGTTAAAAGCCTGTCTGGGAAATATCGGACGCTGAGAAGAAATAGGCTGCGGTGGTCTCAGACGTGCCAAAGCGGCTCCCCTTGGGAGCGAAGACACCTGACAATCCCAATCCTTCGAGGACGAGGACGATTTCGAGGCCTACGTGATCTCGATCTCTCGTCCCTGATCTATCGAATCAGCAACGGCCTGGACGACTTTCATGTACTCCAACCCTTCACCGAAACCGGGTTGGGGTAAGATCCCGCCTGGGGACCGGACGGCGGCAATGAAATCGGCTTCGACGCGCCAGGCTTGTTCGAGTTCGGGCGGGATCGGGATGACTGCCGGTCCTGAATCGCCCAATTGCGCACCGGTTATCACGTCTTTTGAGAAGTCGTATGCCAACCTTCCCTGATTCCCGTAGAGCTCTAATCGATCAGGAGCAGGGAACGGGACAATTCCGCTGAATTCCAGGACGCCCTCCGTGCCGTTGCCAAATGTGCAAAGGACGGTAACCATGTCCGGGATACGAACTTCATAAGTCTGCCGCAAAGGGGCGATGTTTTTCCGGTGCGCTACGACACTCGAGATTCGGCCGAACCAGCGTTGAAGGACCTCCGCGTAAATTCCGAGAGTGAGGACGTTCAGGCCTGAATATTCATCCCGTTGCCTCCAGTGTGGGGGTGCGTCTGGGTCTAAGTAATCTTCAGTGAAACTGTGCAGACGGAGGTGGTGCGGTCGCCCGACGTATTCGTCGGCGAGCAGTTTTTGGATCATTCGGCTTCCCCGCAAGCCGTGGGGCGGCGGGCAAAGCATGGTGACCAGATGCGGATGACGCTGTACAGCCGCGCACATCTCTTCGGCTTCTGTCAAATTCATCGCCATCCTGGCCTGACAGAACACATGTTTTCCCGCCTCCAGCGCAGAAACTGCGATCGTGGCGTGCAAATAGGGTGGCGTCCCGATCCAGATGATATCAACGTCCGCCTCAGCGACCAATTCGGCCCAATTGGCATAAGGTTTCGCTTCCGGAAGAACGTCAGAACAAAACTTTTCGGAGCTTTCGTAGCTAGAATTGCAGACACCCACAATCTTTACATCTTCGATCTGATTCAGTGCGGGGATATGGCGTTTTCTGACGATACTTCCGGCACCGACTATTCCTATCCTCAACTTGGTGTGGCGCGATTGCATGAAGTGCCCGTTAGACAAAGTTCACGGCGTGTTTGTTTAAGTCACTGGCAGAATTAGGATTGTGAAAGGGGCGCGCTCAAAGATAGGCAAGCTGTCGCGGGCGTTGCTGGCTGCGGGGTGCGCAAATCCGTTGTACGCATTGTTCCCAGGTTTCGTCTCCTCGCAGGATCTCGATTTCGACACGCAAGTAATAGACCGGAAGCGGTAATGGACCGATAACTGGGAATCGAACCGCGTCCTTTTCGGTAGTCACCACCGCGCTGACGTCACGCTTCACGCAGCGCTGAAAGAAGCTCTGGAGCTCAGCTTCCGTGTATCGATGGTGGTCAGCGAATTTACGCGAAAGCTCGATGCGTGCCCCCAAATACCGAAGCCCGTTTTCAAAGCTTTCTGGGGCGGCAATCCCACAAACCGATCCAATGTAGAGACCTTGAAGATAGTCCAACGGAAGGCGCTCATCCTTGTAAAGGTGCCGCAAATAAAGGGGTTTATGGGCGCATTCAATGATCTCGGCCGTCCGATTGTATTTTCGAATCCGCGAGATCAGGTCGTCGTTCGGT
>DASUWQ010000090.1:0-9921 GCA_036378375.1 Chthoniobacterales bacterium | reverse complement strand
CAACTAAGGCAAGAGATCCAGAACGTCGGATCCGTCTTCGTAGATCCATCGCAAATCAGCAGGACTGCTTCTACGTCGAGGAAGAATCCCGGTCCATCCTGGCCCGCAAAGCCAGTATTCTCCATCTTCCTGCGCGCTTGTGTTGAAATCAATCAGGCAGCTCGTCTTGCGAGAATCCTCTCGCGGAAAGAGAATCGCCTACTTTGAATGGCGGTTTTCCGTCACCGTGGAGTAAGAACTCGTGTTTCCCAGGCGCTACCTCCGACAAGTTGGTCGCATGGACTCCACTGGGAAGGTCGAACAGCTCGACGTAGACTATGTTCTCCGGTACAACGACTTCGGCTCGAGCCGAGAATCTGTTACTGAAGTCCAGCTGAATCTTACTGACTTTGGCAGGGAGGGGTATCATTGTGGCAAAAGAGCGAACTCTTACCTGCGCTCGATAGGTTAACCGGATAGAGCCGCTGCGCGACGCCGAGTAAGCACTGGTCGCGAACAGCCTAAATCTTCCAAGCTCGGCACCCACAGCCTAGATCATAACTCGCCGGCCCGAGGTTAGTCGGAAGAATCCCTTTATACCGGCTGGCTTTCTTATGTCTAATAGTTCCGCCCACCACTTCGGCTGAATACCGATGCTCAAGAGCTTTTAGTGCGGTAGCCGCAGCTAAAGCTTCACGGTCAGCTTCCTGCCAAATGTCGGGACAATGCTCTTGGCAAAGCTCGATTAAAAACTTCTCGACCAGTCTCGGATTGCGCGCCATTCGCTCGTCTCGGGTAAGGTCCACGGAATAAAAGAAACCGGCCATATATCAGTCCTCCTCGTATTGAACATCAATCCCGAGCTGATCTGCTGCCTTTTGCCTGAATGCTTCTGGATCATCCCCTGGAAGCACTTTTTGGAAGTGCGCCGCCATATAGAAGTCGTTATTCTTGTCTAAGCTAAAATTCCCTTTGCCATCCCAAAACACCGGCTGGCCCTCTGGCGTCACTAGAATGTTCATGGTGAATCAGTTGAAGTTCGAGGCAATCGACTGAAACGGATGCCTGGAAACCGAGTTGCTAGATTCCCCACCCTTAGAGGCATGTCCACGAGGACAATTGACGGCTCAAGCCCTGGGCCTAAAATCGTTAAATCCGTAGGAGATGAATCACCATAATACGACCACAAATCAGATCGCGCGTTCAACCGCCTTCAACAATTGATCCGGCGTAAACGGCTTTCTTAGAATGCCCTGGAAATCGGCGTCTATTATCTCTGGATCCAATACGTACGTAGTTATCGCTATAACCGGAACGCCGCCACCATCATCTGTGCTGAGATTCCGAATATCCATTAAAAGATCAAGCCCTGTCCTGCTAGGCATTCGGATATCGGTCACCACTAAATCCGGGTGAAATGCTCGAAGTAACATCAATCCCTCGAAGGCGTCGCTCGCAGTGAAGACCTGCGCGCCCCGCTCAGCCAGAAATCGCGCCGCCAACAGCCGAATATCGGAATTATCTTCTACAATGAGAATCCTAATTCCTTCCAAAGATCGATGCCGCGGTTCCACGAGAAAGTGATACAATATGTGATTGCGTTCGAATACACGGAGCGAACTGGATCTCTGGATTTTCGGAATCCGGATAAACTAACTACAGACCTGTTTTAAGGCGCATCAGTCTCGACCGATCAGGCAGGAGGAGTCTAGTCTTTAGCTAAATCACGGCTCCCCGGGGGGTATCAGCTTTTCGGAGTAATCACCGCGCGACAGCCGCAATCAAGGGTACTCCATCCGAGAAAGTCCGAAGCTGCTACTCCATCAAGCCATTCCGCTACGAAATGGCCTGGCTCCTCCGATTTCGGGAAGTGGCGTTTGATCGCTTTTCTCGCAACATCGCACGCCGCCACTTCGAGATCGCCTGCGATCAAATCGGCATGGAGATCGCAAACCAGTTCAACAACCAAGCCGTTCGATGCAAGCGGGCTTTGAGTACTTGCCTCGTCCGCCCCCACCGTGACCCGATAAAGCATCTCAGCCATTCAGACGGTGTCACCGCTATTTTCTTGATTCGTTTCAGTCACAATGAACCAGAAAAGAACCCGGCGGACCGCTATCCACTCACCGCTGGGACGTCAATCCCCAATGCATCAGCCAAATCCAGCAAATGATCCTGCTCTTGCGCGATGATGCCGCGGAGAACTTCGCCCAGCGCAAATTCTCCCATCGCATCTGCTTGACGAATGCGCTGTTGGTAATTCAGTACGGTCTGCCGTTCATTTTCTAAATCGAATCTAAGCATTTCTTCGGCTTTATCAGAGGTTTTTACCTCGGTCGGCGTGTTCGTCGGGGAGCCATTAAAATAATCGATTTGCCGGGCAATTTGGAGTGCATGGCTCAGCTCTTCTGCAGCATGCTCTTCCAATTGGCTCGCGATATTGTTAAACGCAGCCCCTTTCATTGTTTGACTATAGATCGTGTACGCGATGATCGCTTGGTATTCTCGGGAAAGGTCCTCATTGAGTAATTCCACCATTCGCTCGCGGCTAATCTTCAATTCTTCGTTCATAGATCGTATTCTGCCGGGATTCTAACGCGACCAGGGTTCAACGGAGCCACGGCAACCTGTAGCATTTCCAATCTCCCCTCTAAAATGTCTAAAGGATTTGAGTTTGAAAAACAGAGCCGCTCTCTCGTACTTCGCTTGCGCGTATCCTCCCGGACTCTCGATATCGACAGAAAACTGATTTGATTGGCATTTTGTAGAGCTGGAGGGCGCGCATCTCATTCATCGGCTGGTTGATCCAATGCAAGTATCCCGATCGCCGCGATCAGCGCAATCCGCCGGAGGCGCAGTAACCCAACACTCCTTGCCTCCATCACTCCGCTTCTCCTATTCCTCCACCAGCTGCTTGCCGTACCGATTCTGTTTTATGCCGGACGCACGAGAGGGGTTTGGAAGACTACATGACTCCGCTGAACAACTTTAGCTGGCTTTTCTGGTCTTCACTCGGATAGCTGACATTCGTGCCATTGATTCTGGCAAAAGGGATGAGGGTATGCACCTCCACGCGAGTCGGACTCATGATATGCTGGGTTTGAATTCCGTGAGCGAATAATGCGTCTGCAATCAGCGAGCGGTGACAGCGCCAAGGCACTGCTTCCGCGCACATCATCACGATTCGATCGAGTTCCGCCAGGCGGATCAGTTCTTGGAGAGAGTTCTCGAAGTCCTCCTTTTGCATATAATCCGCATAGCCTCGAAAAGAGGCATTCCGCCATCCCAGGTTAATCGAATCGGGTGACGCATGGCGCAGCCCGCCCAGCCCTGGCAGGTGAACGTATCCGATGCCGGCCTTCTCTAACGACTTGGGCAATGAAGTCTTGTTAAACTGCGGGTTACGTCGGGAGCGCGGCACGGTGCGCACATCGACTACCCGGGTTACTCCGTGGGTTGTAAGTAGTGTGATGAATTCTTCGAGGCTGCGCGTTGAATGACCGATAGTGAGTACGACCGGCGCAACTTTAAGCCTTGACCCGCTCTTTTCTAAGGATTCAGCGGCCTGAGCTTTCGCTCTGACTGTTCCCACTTGGTGAGCCTGTTGGGATCGAGGCATAGTCGAAGATCGTTACTTTTATCTGCGTCCGCAAGCGCACGGATACTCGATTCCGATACCTGCTATTCCGCCGCAAGATCATCTCGCTTCAACCCTTGAATCTGGCAAAGCATCAGCCACGGACGTTCGGTTGAATTTCTTCAGCGCTTTGTAATCGTATTTAACGGCGGGAATCAGCACAATTCTGTTATGCGAATCACATTGATTATCTCACTTGCTTTCTTGGCGTTCAGTCATGCTTGGGGGCAACAATCGCCAGTCGCAGCGATTACCCAGGATGGGCGAAAGGTATTTCTTTATCCCGACGGGACCTGGAAACTGGCAGAACAGGCGCAACCCCAAAGCTCTCAAGCTGCTGGCAACAATCCGGCGGGAGATAATAACCGGGCCATGGAGAACCGCTCAGGGCCTGGTAACCCGCCCGCCATGGGTCAGAAGCAGAATACCGAAGGAGGGAACAACCCTTCCGCCAACTCCAAGGTTTTTGTTAAGGCCCCGCAGGGCCAATTCGGCGTATGGATTGATCAGCAGAAATGGACGCAGAATCCGTCGAATAACGATCCAATCAAGACCACTTTCGCGCACCAAGGGGAAACAAGTTACGCGATGGTCATAGCGGAAAAGGCGCACGTTTCGATGGACGCCCTGGAGCGGGCTGCCCTGAGTAATGCAAAAAAAGTAGCGCCCGATATTACCCTGCTCTTCAAAGAAAAGAGAGTGGTGAGCGGCAAATCAGTGCTGTGTATGGAAATGGCTGGGACGGTTCAGGGCACTTCATTCATGTATTATGGCTACTATTACGGTGGCCCGGAAGGAACCCTCCAAGTTATTTGTTACACGACGCAGGAGCTGTTTGATCAATCCAAGGGAGATTTCGATGAGTTGTTAGGCAGTATTACGATTGGCGGCTAGATGCTAGCTCGTTTTCGCTCTCCCTCCCATTCGGATTACCTTACGGCAGTTTAAGGGACCTCCCTGATTTACCTTTGTTATACCGGTCAATACAATGTGCGCCTAATACGCCAGGTTTTTCCAGTTTGACTGTAAGGGAACCATCAACTCCTGAAAATGAAGACTAAAGTCATCTGTGGGCGAAGGCCTCTTGTCGAAGTGAACAAGGCAAAGACGAGGACTCGCTCCAAAAACGGGAATCGCTCCGGCGTAGTCGTCAGTCCGACCGGCCGACGATCCAGTTTGATCCTTGTAGCTCTTCAGGTTTTAGCCCGGAAGATCCGCCCAAAAAAGTAGAAACCAGTCACTCACTTTCGCATTGCTGCGGGCCGACCTCATTCGGAGAGAAGATGGAAGCACCGAGTACCCTGAGTTCGATCTGCCGTACCTGAGTGGCTTCTATTTTCGAATGAAATCCACGAGGCTATTTTGAAACGAACTATCTATGTCCGGAGTTATCCATGCCGACCCCCGACCAGCTCGCACCCAGCAACCATGATCTCGAAAAATACATTGAAGAGAACTTGTACGGCTATCAGCTAAAATGGTTGACCGTGCAAAGCCGGGCATTGGGATATTCAAGGACGAAAATTTTCGAAGCGATATTGTCGGATTGGCTAAGCCGGCGTTCATCTCGCGAACACTGGCCTAAGGCGGAGATTGAAACCGCCCGGCAAGCGATGGACGAATTCATTTTCCGTTATCAGGATCCGTTTCTACTATCATTACAAAAATGAGGTGGTGTCGTTACGCGGCAAGTCATCGTACGGGCTCGCGGCGACTTGCAATCCCCTTCAACTAATCTATGCCTGACCAACCAGACCAGATGCGGCGCGGCACAAACCTGACCTACTATGAGGCGGTCGTCGAAGCTCTAGAGTTGTGGAACAGAACGCCGGTAACGGTGCTCGAGGAGGAACTAGCGCGCGACTACGCGCTTATACAAGCAAGGGGCAAATACATCACGGAACGGAAGCAAAAAGGGCAACTCGACGCCTGCAACGATGCCTCGGATTTTCTAAACCGTCTCAGCAAAGGTCTTTGAAGTAAATCCTAGCTGGACGCCGGTAAAAGATCGCGGGCTAAGCGGTTCGGTTGTCGTGTGCTTTTTCGGACAGCTCGCTCTCCGCTCTCAGCCAGTCCTCGCGCGCATCACCAGGCCGCTCTCCCCGCTCTAGATAGAGTTGGTAAGCTCGCCGCGCGATTTGTTCATGCGTAGGCCCAAGAGATGTCTCATTGCCACGGTCGGTTTCTGTGTTTTCCGCGATGCTGGAGCCCTCAATAGCCATCGGTCTCGGTGTGTCGGCAATTACAGTGCCATGCTTCTGGTGAGGTTCGTTGGCTTCGCCTGCGATCGCGCCGCGTCCGGTTGTTCCCATACCGGATGCTATGGCTTCGGTAACGATCGCCGCCGGCGGCACCGCTCGCTCCCGAGCTGAAGCCTCGCGCTCAGTCGATTCTTCGGCGCTCCAGGTGCCCTCCTCTTGCATGGCTTGATCGGCCGAGAATGGAGCTTCCACCCGGTCGATTTGACCTGTAGGCGCACCAGTCTCGCGTCCACTTTCCATGAACTCCCGGAATCGATTAAGATTTTCCGCAACTTGGCCCAAGGGAATACCTAGCGCATCGCCCGCCTGCTCGATAAACCCTTCTGGCTCATATTCCATCGTCAAGGTGATCCGGGTCAATGAAACCTCCAACGGTTCAAACGTAACCGCTCCCATGTTCAAGGCTCCCTCTACACTTCGCCACGCGATTCTCCTGTTGGGAATTTGTTCCGTGAGTTCCGCTTCCCACTGTTTCTCTTTCCCGCCAATCCTGGCTTTCCAAAAGAGCCTATTCGGACCGTCTTGCCGAACTTCGTCCACGCCCTCCATAAACCGGGGGAACTCTTCAAATCGCGTCCATTGGCTATAGACCGCATGCAGCGGTGCGTTGACCTCGATCGAGTGCGTGATAGTTCCCATAAAATTAAAACTTCTCTGAAGAGAGTTCGCAACGACTCCGAATACGGTTTGGCCGTCAACCCAATTATCTGGAGCTTGCCCTGAAGAGTTTTCTGCAAGGGTTAGGAAGGACCCTTTTTCCTCAAGCCGAGCTTGCTTCAGCTGCAATCTAGTTATTGTAACGAGCCCTCGCCTGGGAAACGGCGAGTCAAGATTGCGGGAGAAATGGGCGTATTGCGCGTTTCCGAAAATTATTCAAGACTTAAAGAACGGCAGGCAAATGAAGACACTGACTCTAACGTTGTACGGGGTAACACTCTTGGCATTCGCTTCCTTTATTGAAACCAGGGCAGGCGAGACAGATCCGGCTTTTAACCAATTCGTTCAAGAGATCAAGGCCATTTACACCCGTCACCCGGGCACAGCGCTTTCGGAGACGGAATCCGCCGAAGTGTTTAGATTGATGAGCGCTGAAATCGATCGCGAAGCACACTTGGACCATCCCGGTTTTGATAACTTCGCGAGTGACCAGCAGGAAAGCATCAGAATCGAGGAATTCAACAAAGTCAGAAAAGCGCTAGCCGACCTCCAAGCGAAGGGAGTTTTACCCTCGGCAATCAAAAACTAGAAAAATTCAGCCTCCCCAAGCGAAGGTAGGAGACGGCAAAACAAAAGCCCCTTGGAAAGAGCCGCAGGTCGCTATAGTTTCCGCATTGTCAGTCTAATTCTCCCCAAGCATATGAAGATCGTTCCGTTGATCGGCTCCGCCGAGGTTGGACCACTCGGCGTGCTCCACCTTCCCCGCCTGTGGTTGAAAATCTCTCTCGACGCGAAAGGACTCCTTGCCGATGGCTACCCTGCTGTCGGCACCGGGTTCGACCAGATGGTGCTTGATGGCCTCGGACTGCAAAAGAACGCGGTCGTTGAATATATCACAAGCTCACGCCCAACTTATTGCCAGTTCGAAAGCTGGATCACGAAGCAACCGGGAGTACGTCTCGATTCGGCCTCGGTTGCGAGGTTAAATGAAGCAATCCGCGGGTTTAACCATGACGACGGCACGGTCCAAGCAGTTCTTGGGGAAAATGGATTACCTGGCGACTCTGGAATTCGCGATGCAGTGACCCTCAATCGAATTGACGACTGGAAATGCTTTCATGATGCGGTCCTAAAATAGACGGACGCAGATTTTCTGCCTGTTCTTTGTTCTCGGTCGCTTAGAGAGAATCCCCGGTCCTTGATTCCAATCCGGCGGTTCGCGCTTCGGTTCTTGGTGCTGGCGCAGTCTCCATCAACGGTTACGTCAGTCCGGTTGATGAAGTTCCTTCGTGCCAGGCCGTGCCAAAGCACTACGGACACGGCAAGATTCCTTGGTCGGAACCGTTGCATTCAGCTAGACATCGGCTACGTCAGGTTTTCCAGGTCGGTTATTTGGCGGCGCAACGCCGCTGCGCGATCTTTATGGCCGGTTTCTTCGAGATGATCTGCAGCGTCTTTGACGGCTTGCAAAAGCTTCGAGTACGCACGATTTCGGCCGACCATCTTCTTCGCGGCCTCGGAATCCACGTGTCCGAGGTAATCATCCATCGCGTCGGAGATGTACCAATTAAGAGGGTTATTGAGGTCTACTTCGTCCATAGGATCTTGGCCTTTCGCGGACATAGACTAAGACTAGGACTTTTTAGGCATAAGAAAACGAAAAGCCGCATCGGAGTTCGCATCTGGTTGAACTCTGCCCTGAGGAACTTTTTCGGGGCTCGCCCTGATATCCAGACGCTTTTTTGGAGCGTAGCCTAGCCGCCAAACGAATGCAGACCGCTTTAATGCTTCTGCTTTGTGGGCACCTGCGGCTGAGATTGCTTTGACTCGCGTCTCAGCCGCTTCGCTCCACGCAGAGGAGTCAGGAGCCAGGAGGCGCAGTAGCGCGACGAGTCGTGGATCATCTCAAAGGAATCCGTGATCACTAATTGAGTAATCAGTCATCACGCCTGCCAATCCAAATCCTCTAATTTTTTGGTACTGACAACTGGCTCTTTTCTCAGGTGAATGGCCGACCCATGCCCTCCTGGCTCCTGGATTCTGGCTCCCGGCTCCTCTTCTTGAATTCTTCGAACTGCCGACAGAACTCTGAACTGACAGATCCAAAAGCAACGTCGGGCAAGCCTGAACTCGTAAAAAAACTCAGCGCATCCCGCCGGCGGCTAGCAATATTTCGCCCGTGAGCCACTGCGAATCGTCAGAGGCGAGAAAGACAGCAATTGGCGCAATATCTGTAACTTGTCCGATCCGGCCCAGCGGGGTTTGAGCCACTAAAGTTTTCTCCAAGTCTGAGCCAATAAAGCCCCCTGTGTGGGTACCTTCGGTCTCGACCATTCCAGGATTAATGCTGTTAACCCGAATCTGCTTTGGGCCGAGTTCGCGGGATAGAACTCCGGTGATGGCGTCGAGAGCGCCTTTGGTAGCGGTATAAACCGCCGAGTTCGGTGGGGTGATCCGAGTAACGCCCGAGCCGATATTGATTATGCTGCCGCCTTGGCCAAGGTGCTTCGCTGCGGCCTGAGTGGTAAGCAGCACTCCCAACACGTTGATATTAAAGATTCGATGGAAATGTTCCTCCGTGATCGATTCGATAGGCGCAAACTCGTAAACTCCCGAGTTGTTAACGAGAACGTCGAGGTGTCCGTAAGTGTTGACCGCAATGTCAATGAGGCCTTGCGCGTCACCGGCTTTCGACACGTCGCCCTGTACAGCGACCGCGGTGCCGCCGGCTTTTTTGATGGCAGCGACGACGTCATCCGCACCCGCTTTACTAGAAGCATAGTTAACCACGACGGAGGCGCCTTCTGCGGCCAAGGCTTTGGCGATGCCAGCGCCGATACCTTTGGATGCGCCGGTAACAACTGCGACTTTCCCTTTTAACTTACTCATAGGTTTTAGTTTTTAGAAGATCAGAGTGGACGGTTTACGTTCCATAGTTCCAGACAAAGGAACTATAGTCCAATAAATACGAACTATTGAACAAATTGTCAACTCGTTCTATGTTCCCTCGGTATGAGGCCTCTGTTTCATCCCCCCATCCAAGACGTCACCGTCGAAGGTATCCTCCATGCCTTGTCCGATCCGGTCCGTGTCGCCATCTTTAGCGATCTGGCCAACTCGGGCTGTGCCTATAACTGCTCGACTTTCCTGAACGTCACCGAAAAGAAAATTCCCAAGTCTACCCTGTCTCATCATTTTAAGGCTTTGCGCGAAGCCGGTTTGATTCGCGCCGAACGACGTGGAGTGGAAATGCACAACACTTCTCGATGCCCAGAAATCGAAAGCCGGTTCCCTGGACTCATCGCCGCTATCATCAACGCCCATAAGGCTCAAATGGCGAGCACGCAGGGCACGGGCAAAAAAAGAGCGGCTCGTAAAGGAAAGCAG
>DASUWQ010000089.1:0-16220 GCA_036378375.1 Chthoniobacterales bacterium | reverse complement strand
GGTCGATCGCAGTTTGGCAAGATTGAAGGAGTTATCCATGCTGCCGGCTTAGTTCAGGACGGCTTTATCCTGAAGAAAGAGGATTTTGTGACGGTCATGCGGCCAAAGGTGTTCGGGGCGCTGATGCTGGACCAGCTCACGGCGAACGATCCTCTGAAGTTCTTTGTTCTGTTCTCATCGATCGCCGCAGTTTTCGGAAACATTGGCCAGACCGACTATGCGTATGCGAACCGCTTTCTCGATGAGTTTGCTCGTCTGAGGGAACGGCGGCGAACCAACAATGAACGGGCTGGGTTTACCGTTTCGATTGGCTGGCCATTCTGGCGAAACGGCGGGATGCGTTTGGATAGCGAACTCGAACTCCGCAAACTATCGACGCGTGGGCTCCAAGCCCTGGAAAACAAGCTAGGGCTTTCGATTTTCGAGACTGCGCTGCGTGCCGGCGAACCGGAGATCGTCGGGTTATCCGGCACCACAGAAAGTGTTCGCGGTTTGCTTCGGCATTTCGAGGAGAAGGCCGTCGAGGTCTCAGAAAAGCCGGCGAGTCCACCACGGGATCCAGGGCTAGCGTCGGTTCTGCAGGAACGAACGCTCAAATACTTTTCCCGCGCTTTCTCTGGGCTCGTCAAGATCCCTGAGAGCAAAATTCGGCCGACCGACTCATTCGATAAGTTCGGTATCGATTCCATTATGGTGATGGAATTCACCCGAGTCCTGGAACGGGATTTTGCTGATCTTCCGATGACGCTCCTATTCGAGCATCGTAACCTGACCGACCTGACCAGCTACTTTGTGTCGGCTCACGCAACGACGCTGCAACAAATGTTTGGCGTCGATGCGGAGCAGAAAGAAATGGAGCAAGCGACGCCGGTCGAAGATACCGGAACAGCCGCAGTTACCGGTGTCGATCAGCTGGCCTCGTTCGGCCTTGTCGGATCGCGCCAGAGCGAAGCGGCGGCGGAAGCGAGGCCGATCCACACTGAGGCTGGCACCGACGAAATCGCGATCATTGGCGTTTTCGGCCGCTATCCGATGGCGGATGATTTGGCTCAATTCTGGGGCAATCTTCGGAGTGGCCGGGATTGTATCGTAGAGATTCCTCCGGAACGCTGGGACTACCGGATATTTTACGACCCCGAACCAGGTAAAGTGGGAAAGACGCGGAACAAATGGGGCGGCTTCATGAACGACGTCGACCGGTTCGATGCGCCGTTTTTCAATATAACGCCGCGAGAAGCATTCGCATTGGACCCGCAAGAAAGGCTCTTTCTAGAGACCGCATGGAGAACAGTCGAGGATGCCGGTTACCGCAAGTCGGTTTTGGCCGGGAAAAAGGTGGGCGTTTTTGTTGGAGTAATGTATGGCCAATATCAGTTGTATGGCGCGGGCGACGTTGAAGCCGGCAACGTTTTCCCGTTGAGTTCATTCTATTCGTCGATCGCGAATCGGGTCTCATATTTCTTCGATTGGCGTGGCCCGAGTATGGCGATCGATACGATGTGTTCATCGTCTCTCACGGCCATCCACCTGGCCTGTGAAAGTCTTCATCGTCGTGAAAGCGAGGTGTCTCTGGCGGGCGGAGTGAACGTCACTTTGCATCCGCACAAGGACATCTTGATGGCGCCGGGAGGCTTTGCCGCCAGCGACGGACGATGCCGAAGTTTTGGTGAGGGTGGGGATGGATACGTTCCGGGAGAAGGAGTCGGGGCGGTTCTACTAAAGCGTTTATCCCAAGCGATCGCCGATCACGATCATATCTACGCAGTTATCAAGGCAACTAGCCTCAATCATGGCGGGAAGACAAATGGCTACACGGTGCCGAACCCAAATGCGCAAGCGGACCTAGTTTCAGAGGCTTTCGCACAAGGCCGAGTCGACCCGAGTACGGTTAACTACTTTGAGGCGCACGGAACCGGCACCGCCTTGGGTGATCCGATCGAAATCGCCGGGATGACCAAGGCTTTCCGGGAAGCAGCCGGTACATCAGTCGACTCGCATCGATGCGCCGTGGGTTCGGTAAAATCCAATATCGGGCACTTAGAGTCTGCGGCTGGAATCGCCGGGGTGACAAAGGTCCTTTTGCAAATGCAGCATGGAGAAGTCGTTCCCTCTCTGCATTCTGGGCGCCTTAACCCAAATATCCGGTTTGCTGAATCGACCTTTTACGTGCCCCAAGGGGTCGAACCTTGGGAACCGGCGGCGGTTCGGAATGATGTGCCAGTTCGGAGGGCGGGTGTGAGCTCTTTCGGAGCTGGCGGCGCAAACGCGCACGTTCTAATCGAAGAGTTTGTCGCTTCGGAGCCGCGAACGTTTGAGTTAAATGAGACGCGGGCGGTCTTCGTCTTGTCGGCTAAGAGTGAGGATCGTCTCCGAGCTAAAGCGGAACAGCTGGCGGGTGATCTTTCTCGGATTGAGCGAGAGCGTCTGTCCTTGCTCAACGTTGCCTACACCCTACAAGTTGGACGCGAGCCTTTTAATTACCGGTTAGCGATTGTTGCCAACGATCTGGGGGAGCTGAGCGAACGCCTGTCCGCTTTTCTTTCGGGAAGCAAATGCGACGGCGTCTTTGCCGGCAATGTTCAAGACGATGATGAAAACCTGCGACGTTTCCTGGATGGCGAAGAAGGCGAGCTATTGATCGAGTCTCTGATTCGGCAGGGCAAATGGTCAAAGCTTGCTCAGTTCTGGGCCTCCGGCGGCGACTTGATTTGGGAACGGCTTTACCAAGGTGTCAACGTTCGGCGAGTGGCGTTGCCGACCTATCCGTTTGCCGGGCAACGTTACTGGGCCCAGGAAACGCTTAGACTGCGAGACAAACAGCCCGACGTGGCATTGGCGCGTGCGACCCAGAACCAGCCAAACGGCGCTTCCGCGAATGATAAGAATTCGGAAAACGGAGAGCCGCTCGAATCCGCGGAGATCCTCTTTCTTCGACCGCGTTGGCAGGAACAGCCAAGACACGCAGAACCCCTTCCGTCACAAGCCCGCGTATTGCTGTTTGATCGAGATGACCGATTCCGCCTCGATGTGCAAGCCGGCCATCCCGAGTGGTCGATAACCCGCGTCATCCCCGGAGCGGGTTACACCAGTGGTGACGGATTGGTCACGATTGATCCAGAACGCGCGGAGGACTTCCGGCGGCTGATAGCGGCGGCTAAACCAGATCTCGTGGTTCATCGTTGGATGGATAGCACGGCATCCTTGGATGGCGCTTTACGCTGTGGTGTTTTCACCCTGTTTCACCTTTGTCAGGCACTCATCGAGTCCTCACTTCACTCGACTGTCAGGTTCGTCGTTTGCGACAGCGAAGATTCACATCCGGCGACGACCGCATTTAGCGCCTTCGCCCGAGCGGTCGCACAGGAACAGCCCCAACTTCAGCTAAGGGTTGTTCAATCCAATGCGATTGATACGGGCATATTGGAAGAGTTGTTTACAGAAGACGATCAGCGGCAAATCCGGTGGACCAATGACACGCGCCAAGTCTCTTTACTGGAGTCCTTTGAGCCCCAGGTTGCCGACCCGGTCAGCCTCCGCCATCGAGGCGTGTACCTCATAACCGGCGGGCTTGGCGGGCTAGGTCAAATCTTTGCGAAACGCTTCGCCAAGGATTTCGCGGCCCGGCTAATTTTAACGGGCCGATCAGCGTTAACGGAGGAAGGCTTTTCCGCGGTTCGCGAGCTAGAACAATTAGGAGCCGAAGTCCAGTATTTGCAATGTGATGTCGGCTCCGCCGACGAAGTGACTGAGCTGGTACGCCGGACGCGGGAACGGTTTGGTGGATTGAACGGAATTCTACATGCCGCGGGTGTGTTGCGAGACGGCTTCCTCTTGAGAAAGTCGTTCGCCGAATTTGCGGATGTGCTCAGAGCGAAGGTCTACGGAACTACTCTCTTGGACGAAATGACCAAAGAAGAGCCGCTCGACTTTTTAGCCCTGTTCTCATCGACGGCCGGAGCCTTCGGGAATGTCGGCCAGGTCGACTATTCTTATGCGAATGCTTTCCTTAACGGGTTCGCTTCTTTCAGAGAAAGACTCCGGAAAGGGGGTAGGCGGAGCGGTAAAACATTTTCGATCGGCTGGCCTCTTTGGGCAGACAAAGGTATGGCTCGGCGCGCTCCCCAAACCGCACAGCATCTGAAGCAACTCGGATTGTATCCGATCACGGAAGACGTCGGCTACACGATTTTCGAGGCCGCACTCAAGGCTTCGGAGCCGCAAATTGTGCCGTTGTACGGTTCGCGTGAGAAGACGGCTCGTTGGTTGTTCGGGGCACAAGAAACCAACGGGAGAACCGATACGACGCCTCTGTCAAAGTTGGACAAGCCGCAGTTGTTGGAGAGCACCGAAGCCTACCTCAAGAGCATTTTAGCTGACGTTACCCAATTGCCGGTTGGTGAACTCGATTCCCGTCAACGATTCGAAGAATTCGGGGTGGATTCGATCGTGGTCACTGACTTTAACCTGCGCATCGAGAAAGATCTTGGTCCACTCCCCAAGACACTCTTGTTTGAGCACGCGAACTTTCGACAGTTGAGCGTGTACCTGGTTGAGGCGTTTGGTTCTCGACTAAACCAATTTTTCGCTCCCGATATCAAAGCAGGGCAGGTTGGCCCTGGTCCATCCGAAAACGGCAACCGTAAAGAGACCCTGGCCACATCGAATGGCGTCGCTCGTTCTGAATCATCGCCTGCAAGATCCGAGGCAATCGCGATCATTGGGTTGGCGGGACGATATCCGAAAGCAGATGATGTCCGAGCGTTTTGGAAGTTGCTGAGAGCGGGCACCGACTGCGTAACGGAGATTCCAAAAAGTCGATGGGACATCGATCGGTTCTTTGATCCCGATCCGGAGAATGCCGCGGCCGGGAAAATGTATTCGCGCTGGGGCGCTTTCCTGGATGAGGTTGATAAGTTCGATTCGCTCTTCTTTAACATCCCCCCGGTTGAGTCGGAATTGGTCGACCCTCAGGAACGCCTTTTTCTTGAAACCGCTTGGAGTGTACTGGAAGACGCCGGGTATACCCGGCTGGATCTAACCCGTACGGTTCGCCGCGAATATGCCGCTAACGTGGGTGTGTTTGTTGGCGTCACTAGTAACGACTATGCCGCGTTGGCGCAGGAACGCCGGCACGGGCGGGCAATCCCAACTACTTTGCCGTGGTCGATCGCTAACCGGGTTTCTTTTTTGTTCAATTTCAATGGACCTAGCATCCCGGTCGATACCGCGTGTTCATCGTCGTTGACGGCCATACATCTGGCTTGCGAAGCGATCCTTCGCGGGGAATGCCAGCAGGCGATCGCCGGGGGTGTTAACCTCTATCTGCACCCGTCCCGTTACGTCAGTCTCTGCATGGCGAGAATGCTGTCAACTGACGGCAAATGCCGCGCGTTCGGAGAAGGTGGAAACGGTTTTGTTCCGGGAGAAGGGGTTGGTGCGGTCTTTTTGAAACCGCTTTCGCTGGCGTTGGTTGATGGAGATCACATCTACGGAGTGATAAAAGGGACGGCGGTTAACCATGGAGGGCGAACGAACGGCTACACCGTACCGAATCCGAAGGCACAAGCCGAGCTGGTCAAGCGAGCGTTACAACAGGCGAGGATAGAGCCAGGAACTGTGACCTATCTCGAAGCGCACGGGACCGGCACGGCGCTTGGGGACCCGATCGAACTGGCTGGAGTGGCCGCCGCATTCAATGAAGTTAGTAAGAATCCGTTAGCTGTGGGTGGTTGTGCAGTCGGCTCGGTGAAGACCAATATTGGGCACTTGGAATCCGCCGCAGGGATTGCCGGACTAACCAAGGTTCTACTCCAATTCAAGGCTCGGGAGCTTGCGCCTTCTCTGCACGGAGAAAAGATCAACCCGAACATTACTTTGGACGGAACCGCCTTCCGGCTTCAACGAACTCTTCAGCCGTGGGCATCAGTAACCTTCGATAATAGAACTTTGCCGCGGCGCGCCGGGATCAGCTCCTTTGGAGCCGGCGGAGCAAACGCGCACATAGTAGTCGAAGAAATTATTTCTGACGCCGGTCTGGAGGAAAAGCCGAGCGACGAACCCATGCTCATCGTTCTATCCGCCAGATCCGAAGAGTCCTTGCGGCGCTATGCAACGAGACTAGCTCAGTTCGTTCGGGGATCTGAGGCGGACGAAACGCCGATCCAGTCTATCGCTTACACCCTGCAGGTTGGTCGGGAATCGTTTGAGCATCGGGTTGCGTTCGTCATCGCGAACCGAAATGAACTGGTTAGCAACCTGGAACGGGTTGCGGCTGGAGACCTTGACGACCTTGTTCACGGCCGAGTGAGAAGGGAGCGCGTCCAGTTGGATAGCGAACTCGACGAACCGGACCCGGCGGTCACCGGCGCTTTGAGGACCAGCGATCTTGAGGCACTGGCGAAACTGTGGGCCACCGGAGCGGTGATTAATTGGAGTGCGCTCTGGGGGCAGAATAAGAACGTGCGGCGAGTCAGTCTTCCGACCTACGCGTTTCGGCGCGAACGCCATTGGATCGATAAAGTCGAAGATGCCGGGTTGCCGGACGAAAAAGGTGCACCGGTCTCCGTCCCAAACGGAAGTGTGCCGCTTCAAAGTGGCCGCATTTACGAAAGAGCCTTTACCGGCGAGGAGATCGTTCTGCGGGATCATCAAGTCAGTGGCAATGCAATACTGCCAGGTGCTGCCAGTCTTGATTTCTCTATGTCTGCCGCCGCCGAGGCCTTGGGCAATCCAACCGTCCGGTTGCGGAACATTGTCTGGCTGCGGCCGCTAATCTCGGGGGCTCAGGGTCTAAATATCCGGCTGAATGTTCGCCAGGAGAATCCTGACCGAGTCGCATTCGATCTCACCGCTTCAGATGGCCAGGTGGCAATGCAAGGCAAAGCCGAGCGAATCGCCCGCCCCAGTTCCGAGAATGTGAACTTGATCGAGCTGAGGAACCGGTGCGGATCCAGTATCGATCCAGATGAGCTTTACCGCGTCTTTGCAAGCCGGCAGATAAAATATGGGCCGGGATTTCGGGTTCTTCACGAAATCCGATATGGCGCCGAAGAGGTGTTAGCGGAGCTTAGAGTGCAGAAGGTTTGGAGCGACGAAACTCAGCGACTGCATCCCGCGCTCATCGATGGCGCGCTGCAAAGTTTGTCGGCGATCGGGCCGCGAGAAGGCGACCCCTATATCCCGTTTGCGCTCGACAGTCTAGAATGTGCGGGCACGCTTCCGGAACGGTGCTACGCCTACAGCCGGCTTCAAGGAGAGGGCGGATCTCGGCATTTTGAAATTCTGCTCCTCAACGAAGCCGGCGACCTTCTTGGACGGTTAGCCGGTCTGCGAATGCGCCCACTGGAATCGTCGAAACGGGAGATTATCGTCTGCCGTCCAGCCTGGGTTCCTGAACCAGAGGTGAGACGGTCCGGCTTCTCCGGGAAAGTTCTGCTATTTGACGATGACACCGAACTGGCGAGACAGATCGAGCAGCAGGGAAACCAGGTAGTTCGGATAACTTTTTCAAAGCCGACAGAACTGCGCGAGCGCGACGTGTGGCTGAGTCGTAGTGACCAGGACGCCTACGACCGGCTGATCGTGAATCACGATTTTGATGGCATCATACACGCGTGGTCCGTTAGGGCGCCCGGGTTTGAAGAGGGGCTGGAGCGCGGGGCGCTCAGCGTGCATCGCTTAGCCAAGGCGTTGATCAAGAGTGGAAAAGCGGCTCCGTGGCTGCTCGTCTATCCGGAGGGCGAACCTCTGTATCAGGCGATTGCCGGTTACAGTAAGTGCCTTCGGCAGGAGCACCCGAAGCTCCAGCTTAAGACCGTTGGCATCGGTAACACAGGAGCTGGCGATCTTTTGGCCGAGCTGGGCGAGCCGGAATTTGAAGTACGATATCGTGGTGACGATCCTCGTGAGGTGCGGAAGCTTGAGGAATTTGCGATGTCGCCTGAGGGTGAATCAGTCCTACGGTCTGAAGGGGTTTACTTGCTGACCGGTGGAGCCGGCGGACTCGGTCGAATTTTTTCCAAGTATCTCCTCGAAACTTTTGGTGCACGACTGGTATTGGCGGGGCGATCAGAGAGACCAAGCGATTGGTTGGTAGGGCTCGGGGAAAACGCCGTCTACGTACAGGCTGATGTTTGTACGATGGAAGGGGCGGAGAAAGCGGTAGCCGCAGCCAAGCAGAGATTTGGCCGGCTGAATGGAATCATCCACGCGGCGGGTGTCCTGCGCGACGGGCTAATCCGTTCAAAATCGGAGGAGGACTTTCTGGCCGTCTGTCGCGGGAAAGCTCAAGGAGCGGAAGCGCTCGATCGGGTCACTCGCAACGAGCCGCTAGACTGCTTTGTGCTTTTTTCTTCGCTCGCCGCGATCGTGGGCAATTCCGGTCAGGCGGATTATGCCTATGCAAACGCTTATCTGGACGGCTTCGCCAGCCGCCGGGAGGAACTTCGCATCCGCGGTCAACGCTCGGGCCATACCGTTTCAATCGATTGGCCACTCTGGAAGGACGGCGGTATGCAAGCCGGCGCAGAAAACTTGCGGCTGCAAGCAAGGATGACCGGCCTACAGCCGTTGGAGACTGCTGAAGGACTTAGGGTTTTCAGCGAAATCATGATGGCTCGTGAAGTACAGTGCGCCGTTTTTTATGGATCACCTCGCCGCTGGTTGAGCCGTTTGCAGGCACAGCCAGCTCCCATGCCGGCGCCCGCGGTTCCGAATGCGAGCGGTCTAGTGGCTACCAGGGCGGAATTGTTGGAGAAGCTGAGGGAACTGGTTGGCAAGGTGCTCAAATTGGATCCGAGCGTCATTGAAGACGACGCTGACACCAGCGAGTACGGGTTCGATTCGGTAACGTTTACGACGCTAGCTAACGAGTTGAACGGTGTGCTGGGGGTTGAAATGACACCGGCCGTTCTGTTCGAGTACACAACCCTGGAGGGCCTCGCTGATTTCTTATCGCGCGAATACGGAGGTCAGCTCAACCTGGGGGTTAACCCGGTCCCGGGTATCATCGAGAAGGGAAACCCGGACCGGTCATTGACACTGGAGCGAGCCCCGGAACCAAGCCGAGCGAATCGTCCGACGAGCGATCACGGCCCTCGGACCAGCGAGGCGCAATTGGCCGAAGGCGTAGGAATCCAAAACTCCGATGCTAAGTTGCCCCATCGCTTCGGCTCTTCCGCGACGATGGCGGAGCGCTCTGTGAGTAATCACTCTCCTGCGGGCGACAGAACTCGAGATGCCGGGTCACTATCCATCGCCGTCGTTGGGATGAGCGGGGTATTTCCGGGCTCTCCGAATCTGCAAGCGTTCTGGAAATCCCTGGAATCTGGAGAGGATCTGATCAGCAAACCTCCTACGGGGCGCTGGAATTTCGCGGCGAATGCTTTCGGTGCCACAGAGCCTCCGTGGGGTGGATTTATTCCGCATGTCGACCAATTCGATCCTTTGTTTTTCGATATCTCGCCGCGTGAGGCCGAGTTAATGGATCCGCAACAACGGATATTCCTGCAGACCGTTTGGCACACGCTTGAAGATGCGGGGTATAGCAAGTTCCGGTTAGCAGGTAGCAAGACTGGAGTGTTTGTCGGGGTCGCGGCTAACGACTATGCCAACCTCTTGGCCATGGCCGGTATCCCGGTCGAAGCCTACAGCTCGACTGGGAACGCCCATTCGGTACTTGCAAATCGAGTGTCATACTTTTTTGACTGGCATGGCCCCAGTGAAGCAATCGACACGGCTTGTTCGAGTTCTTTAGTCGCAATCCATCGCGCGATCGAATCGATTGCCTCTGGAAGCTGCACTCTTGCTATAGCGGGTGGCGTAAACGTGCTGCTAAGCCCGGCCGCATTTCTAGCCTTCGGCAAGGCGGGTATGCTTTGCCCTGATGGCCGTTGCAAGTCGTTTGACGCGAACGCGGACGGCTATGTTCGTGGTGAAGGCGTGGGAGCGATTCTTCTGAAGCCGCTTCGGCAAGCGCTCCAGGATCGCGACCACATCTATGCTGTCATTCGAGGGAGTGCGGAAAATCACGGGGGACACGTGCAAGGGTTGACGGTCCCAAATCCGAATGCACAGGCTTGGCTGTTGAAGGACGCCTACGAGAGAGCGGGGATCGATCCTTTTTCGATTGGTTATATCGAAGCTCATGGAACAGGTACCTCGCTCGGCGATCCGATGGAGGTCAATGGCCTGAAAAAGGCGTTTGGTCAGAACTTAGACACGGTCCAAGACCCGCGTTGCGCTATCGCTTCTGTAAAAAGCAATATCGGTCATCTCGAGACTGCCGCTGGGATTGCCGGAATTATCAAAGTGTTGTTATCGATGCGACACCGCCAGATTCCCGGAAACCTTCATCTGAAGCGTCTGAATCCTTACATTCAGGTGGAGGGAACACCTTTTTATTTCCCGGAGAAGACGGTTGCTTGGGAGCCGCTCGTTGATCGAACGAATCGGACGCTGCCAAGGCGTGCTGGAATTAGTTCGTTTGGTTTTGGAGGCTCGAATGCGCACGTCGTTGTGGAAGAGTTCGTGCCCGCTTCCGCAAATGGGCTGTCGCCCACGGGGCAGACAGAACTTATTATCCTGTCGGCCCGGAATTCGGCGAGGCTTCACGCGCTCGCCAGCAACTTTGTCGAATACCTTCGCTCGCTCCGCATAGAAGCAAATGCCTTCCTGAGGCCATCGTTATCTCAGATCGCATTTACGTTGCAGGTCGGACGGGAAGCTCTGAACGAACGTGTCGCCGTCGTTGCACCGGATATAGAGGGACTCATTACCCAGTTCGAGAAGTTTGCACAAGGTGGCTCTTTCGATGGGTTTGCCGGCAATGTTGAAACGAACAAGGCTGGCTTGCAGCTGCTCCAGGAACTTCATCCAGATAACCGCTATCTGGACCCGCTTCTCCGTGACCGTGAACTGCGAAAGCTGGCTCGGCTATGGGTCGCGGGCGTAAAGGTGCCTTGGGAGAAGTTGTGGATTGGGAACGAAGTCTCGCGAGCGCCGCTTCCAGGATACCCATTTGAGCAGCAGCGTTTTTGGGTACCAAAATTGGATTCGATCCATCCGGCGAACGACGCCAGGGGACACTGGTTACACCCCCTGCTTCATCGAAACGAATCAACGCTGAAGTCACATGTTTACCGAAGCGAATTTGGCGGTCACGAGATTTTCTTCCGCGATCACCGAGTAGCGGGCCGCGAGATTTTGGCAGGTGCAGCCAGCGCGGAACTCGCGTTAGTGGGGGCCAGCTTGGCGCTGGAAACACCGGGAGTGGCGTTGCGTCGGGTTGTTTGGCTCCGGCCAATCGTCGCCGGATCCGAGGGCGTTGGTGTCAGCCTCACGCTTCGCTCGGATGCTCAAGATGCCGTTCGATTCGAGGTTCGCACCTCGGGTCCGGAGGTGCACGTCTCCGGTCTCGTCGAGGTTATTCATACCGATCTTTCGGAACATCTAGATTTGACTGCGATTCGCTCGAGATGTGCGCAGGAAATCTCGCGTGACCAGCTTTACCAAGGTTTCGCGCAACGAGGGCTGGAGTACGGCGAGGGCTTTCGAGTGATCGAAAAGATCCAATACAGCGAGGCGGAAGCCCTGAGCACGCTGGTGATTCCTTCGACATGGGAAAGCGAGAAATTCCGGCTCCACCCGGCTTTGTTAGACGGCGCTTTTCAAAGCCTGGCCACGATCGAAAGCAAGTCGGAATCAGGAATAAAGGTGCCTTTTGCTATAGACAAAGTTGTCTGCCCAAATTCTTTACCGCGTCGTTGCATCGCGTTCGTCCAACTCGAGTTAGCCAACAAAGGCGAGCGCCGGTATACGATCAAGTTAGCGAATGAGGAAGGCCAGGTGTTGGCCTGGATTTCCGGGCTGAGTTGCCGTCAGCTAGCGGTCGACCAAGCAGAACCCTTTTATTACCGGCCGGTTTGGAAAGAGTCAGACTTAGTTGTAACCGAAAGAAGCGAGCCCGCAGGTCCTTGGTTGCTCTTCGATAATGAGGTAACGGCAAACGGCCTTTTCGAGAAAGAAGCGGACACAATCCGAGTATTTAGCGGTGAGCATTATGAGGTCTCAGGACGCAATGTCACGATCCGCGCTGAGAATGAGGCCGATTATGAAAGGCTGATGCACGAATTTGAGTTCGGGGCGGTGGTTCATGGTTGGTCGCGCCCGACCACGAAGCTTACCGAAGCTTGGCAGTCGGGAGTGTCTTCAATCCATCTATTGGTGCAGGCCATGCTCAAGGCTAAGAAGAAAAAGCCGATCGCATTGGTCTATCCGCAGGGGATCCCAGCATTCGAAGCGATTGGAGGTTACGCTAAAACTCTGTATCACGAACATCCCGACTTACCCCTTAAGGTGATCGGAAAGGGTTCGGTCTTAATTGATTTTGGGAGCGAGCTGCAAAGCTCAGATTTCGAGGTCCGCTATTTAGAGGGACGCCGGGAGATCAGAAGCTTGCAGCCGGCTCCGGGCTTAGCCGAAGAAGGTTGGTTGGATCGTGGTGGTGTCTATCTGATTTCAGGAGGGGCTGGGAGCTTAGGTCGTATATTCGCACACTACTTAGTTGACCGGTACGATGCTCGGGTCGTTTTGATTGGGCGATCGCCCGAAGGCGAGACCATTCAAAATGAGGTACGCTCGCTCAATGCGAACGGCGCGTATTTCAGCGCAGATATCAGCACCCTTGAAGGCGCTCGCCAAGCCGTCGAGCACACGAAGAAAACATTTGGCACCATCAACGGAGTAATTCATGCCGCCGGCGTCTTACGCGACGGTTTGATCTGGAACAAGACCCTGCAAGATTTTGCAGCGGTGCTCAAGCCAAAAGTGGGCGGAGCAGAAGCGTTGGATATCGCTACCGGCCAAGAGCAGCTTGACTGTTTTGTTCTTTTTTCTTCGATGGCCGGGTTATTGGGAAACGCGGGTCAGAGTGACTACGCTTACGCTAATGCTTACCTGGACGCGTTTGCTTATCGGCGAGAAGAATTACGGCGTAAAGGCGAACGGACGGGGCAGACCTTGTCGATTAACTGGCCGGTTTGGCGGGATGGCGGCATGCGGCCCGGTATGGAGTCCGGTCGCAGCGCCGGGCTTGGCCTTCGGCTATTGGAACGAGAACAAGGACTGGAAATCTTCGAGCGTGCCTTGGCCGCTAGGCTGACTCAGGTTTGGGCCGGGATCGGCGACCGAGAAAAAATTCAAAAACTACTGTCCGGACCAAAACCTCAGCGCCGGGTCAGCTCACCTGGTCCACGACCGCTGAATGCGTCAAACCGGCAATCGGAGTTGATTGGCTATCTTACTTCACAGCTAGCTGGAGTGCTGAAACTCGAGGAACCTCAGATCAAGCCGTCGGAATTACTAGAGAGCTATGGTTTCGACTCCATCGTCGCAGTGGAATTTAGCCAACTGTTGGAAAAGGACTTCGGCGAGCTTTCAAAAACGATCCTATTTGAATATCCGACGATTGAGTCACTGGCTACCTATCTGATCGAACGCACGTCGAGCAGTTTGGAACATGCGTCGAAAGAGGTTGCTGAGTCCCGGACAGTCGATGGACCGAATAAGTCGGAGCCCGGTTCGGTCAGCGCTTTCGCCGCGACGGCTGATTCGGCCCGTTCTCTTGAGCTGGCGCCAACTGACTATCTCTTCGTCGGTCCCCGACGGCTTGCCATTCAGGTCCTATACTATTTTGAGAATCGGTTAGATTTTGAAGTTCTGAAAACGGGTCTGCAGCGGGTCGTGCGATCGTTCTTTCCAATCAATTCGCGGCTAATCGAAAAAGGAGACCGGGCGTATGTTATTGAAGAATCGGCCGATCCACCAGATTTCACCGAGATTATCTCCACAGAAGCGCTACCCGAGCAAGACAAGCCGGCGAGCTTTCAGCCGTTTCGCCTCGCCTTCAATCCGTTAGCGCCGGGCGAAAAACTGGCAAAGTTCCGGCTGATACAGCTGAAGTCCGGCAGCCTGTTGAATGCTAATGTTTCTCACGCGATCGCGGATGGCTTCAGCTACTATTATTTCCTGTCGGCCTGGGCAGCTGCCTGTCGCGGGGAACCTTTCCAAGAGCCGGTACATTCTCGGGGGGTGCTTCTGGATATGGCAGAGACTTACCTGAAAGAACAGGCCGATCATCTATCTGATGATGGGCTTGAGCTGGTTCAAGGATCGCCCGATCCAGAGTTCGATCCGACCACCGACCGGATGGAAGCGCTGCGAATCGCGCCGGAACAACTAGTGGCTGAAGTACGAAGGAGTGTGACGCCAGAGGAGCGTAGCTGGCTTACGGAAAACAGCATCCTGACTGCTTTCGTTTGGCAAGCCTATGCTCGGGTCCTCGGCCTGACCGGAGAACTGACGCTGGCATGCCCTATGGATTTTCGGCGGATGATTCCGAAATTATCTCCGGCTTTCTTCGGCAACGCCTCGGCTCCCGCCATCGTGCGGCTAGCGAGTGATGACGTGCTAGGACTGTCGATCGGACAGCTCGCCATGCGCATCTCGGATACCATTCGCCGCTGCAATGCGCTGACGTTCATCCGTTACTTAGCTAAGATCGATCAATTGCGGGTAAAGTACGGACTAACGGCAATCGACCGAATGGCGTTGGTCGACCCCAGCAAGGGATTGATCGTTACCAATGTGGCGCGCTTTCCGCTTCCGCCGGCCGACTTCGGCTCGGGCAAATTCACCCGGGAATATACTCCCACGAACTATGCTGGCACGGGCGTAATCGTTAGTGAGGGCGCAGGACTTAAAGTTCGGCTGGCATATCCAAACTAACGATTTTCATGAGTATAACAGCCGTTGTTCATCCCATCGAAAGACCGTGACTCGCATCTACCTATTTCCAGGACAAGGCTCGCAGAAGGTAGGGATGGGAGAGGGACTGTTCTCGCGGTTCCCCGCTCAGGTCGCTGAAGCGGACGCCATTCTCGGGTACTCTGTCGCCGAATTGTGTCTTAGCGATCCTTCCAAGCAACTCAACCTCACCACGTTCACCCAGCCGGCATTATTCGTAGTGAATGCGCTCTCCTTCCTGGATAAGCTGGTCCAGACAGGTGAACTCCCTGACTTTGTCGCCGGACACAGCCTCGGCGAGTATGATGCTCTGTTTGCAGCAGGAGTAATTGATTTTTCGCTCGGAGTTAGCCTGGTGCACGAACGAGCCCGACTGATGGGCCGAGAGTCGGGTGGCGCCATGGCCGCCGTCATCGGCCTAACCGCGGACCAGATCCGGCAGGTTTTGGCCGAGGCCAATTTGCTGGGGACCGATATCGCTAATCTAAATTCACCGAGCCAGACCGTAATCTCGGGTCCGGAAAACGAGATTATCGCAGCGGAGAGTTGGTTTGAGAAAGCGGGCGCACAGTTGTATCGACGGCTCCCGGTTAGCGCCGCATTTCATTCCAGGTATATGACTCGCGCGGAACAAGATTTCAGAAAATTTTTGGAATCCATGAGCTTCGCCGAGCCGAGGATCCCGGTTTTAAGCAATGTGAGCGCACGCCCCCACGTTAGCACTGATCTTGCGGCCAACCTTGCCGCTCAGTTCACTCAGCCGGTTCGCTGGACCGAGTCTATCGAATGGTTGTCACAGAAATCGGATCCTCACTTTGTAGAAGTTGGCCCCGGGAATGTTCTCTCTGGACTGCTAAAGCGGATAAGGGTGGGTGCATAAGGATTGGAACTCTCATGCGGAAAGCGGCACCAAACCAAGAGCCATGAAAAAAAGCGTCTGGATGTTCCCAGGACAAGGCGCCCAGTACTACCAAATGGGCCGCGATTTGTTCACCCGTGAACCGGTCTTTCGCGAGTTCATTGAAAAAGGAGACGAACTAGCAAAGCCACTGATCAACCAGTCGTTAATCGATGTCATTTACCAAGAACGGTCCAACCGATTTGATCCGTTTCATCGGCTACTCTATACGCATCCCGCGTTGTTTGTTTTTGAATGCGCCATGGCCGAGCTATTGAAGCAGCGCGGTCTCCGGCCGGACTACCTTCTGGGATACAGCCTGGGAGAATATGCCTGTCTGGTCGTGTCCGGAGCCGCGCCGTTTGCAGACCTTCTGACGGCGGTCATCAAAGAGGCCGAATTGACAGAATATTGCTCACCGACCGGAGGCATGCTCGCAGTTCTGGATTCCGTGGAGATCGTCGAACGGTACAAGAACGATTTTCGCGACTGCTCGATTGCAGCTCGGAATTTCGAGCGA
>DASUWQ010000088.1:0-14030 GCA_036378375.1 Chthoniobacterales bacterium | reverse complement strand
GTCTTTAGTCTGCCGTTTAAGTTCTCTATTCGCGTCCATTCGCGGTCGATCTCTATCTTTGTGCCCTTTGTGATCTTTCCTTATTGTGCAAATCTGCTGCTTGGAGGACTTCGTCGAGCAGCAGACTCACGGCCGGATATCTTTTCAGGTGGTCTACTTTGTAGAAAACGTTTTGGGTAAACGTGGGTACCGGTGGTGCGAGAGCTTGTACCACGATTCCGCGTCGATCCGGCGGTTGATCCTGAGGCAACGATAATAGCGAAACACCGAGACCCGCGCACACTAGATCCAAGGCGGTTTGGGGATGCCCAGTAGTCCGAACTATCTTTGGTGTAAACCCCGCTCGGACACACTCATTTTGTATCCACTGGAAGTAGCCCGAGAATTCGGAAACGCTGACAAATATAAATGACTCACCCGCCAGCGAGCTGAGGGGGATCGGCCGCTTTGGGGAGATTTTCGGGTGACCCTTAGGGAGAATCGCCCACATCTGGTGTTGGCAAACGGGTTGGCCTTGAACCCCTGCAGGTGCATGGGTAACGAGGAATTTTCCAAAACCGAGATGCAGCCGGTCGTTGACCAGGGCTTGGATCTGATCCAGCGGCGCCATCTCTTTGAGATCGATTTCCAGGCCGGGATATTTTTGACGAAGGTCTCGAAACAAAGGGAAAAAGAATTTCGGAGCAATCCAGGAAACATAACCAACGGCGATGTATCCGGTTTGACCATTAGCGGCTCGCTGGGTGACTTCTTTCAGACGCTCGGTTTCGCTGAGCAGCTTCCTGGCTTCTTTCAACAACGCTTCGCCCGAGGCGGTGAGAGTGAGATTGCGCGCCTGGCGGTCCAACAAAGTGCAGCCGAGTTCTTCTTCCAGGTCGCGGATCTGACGGCTTAACGCCGGTTGGGCAATCCGCAATCGGTTGGCGGCGCGAGTAAAATGACATTCTTCGGCGACAGCGACGAAGTAGCGCAGATGTCTCAGCTCCACGCTCATCGATAACTTAAAAGCATCAAAAGGCAACCTAGGAAGTCTTGGAAGGTATCGACGCTTTGATTCAGACTGGGTCGTCGGAAGTTACTTATGAATCTTAAGAATCAACGGGTTGTTATCATTGGTGGGACCGCCGGGATCGGATTGGCGGTCGCCAAGTTGGCGATAGAAGAAGGAGCCTCGGTACTGGTTGCATCGGGGACTCAGCAAAGAGTGGACTTAGCGGTTAAACAGCTTGGTAGCGAAGCCGAAGGCCGCGTATTAAATGTCCTGCAGGAGGGTCGAGTCGATGAATTCTTCCAAGCGGCGGACGAATTCGACCATTTAGTTTATACCGCCGGAGACGCGCTAGCCATTGGCGAGCCGGGAACTCTCAGCCTGAAGGATGCTAAACAACGGTTTGATGTCCGCTACTGGGGCGCATACCTGGCGGTAAAATACGGTCAGCGGAAGATTCGTAAGGAAGGTTCAATTGTTTTGAGTTCGGGGATCGCCAGCCAGCGACCGATGAAAGGGTGGAGCCTGGGCGCAAGTATCACCGGAGCGATGGAATCTTTTACCAGGGCGCTGGCGATCGATCTGGTGCCGATTCGAGTCAACCTCGTGTCTCCCGGCGCGGTAAGAACCGAGCTCTGGGATTTTATCCCGGAACAAGAACGCAACGTTTTGTATCGGCAGATTGGGGAAAGCCTGCTGGTCGGCCGGATAGGAGAGCCGAGCGAAGTAGCGGAAGCCTATATTTATTTAATGAAAAACCGGTTCAGCACAGGAAGCGTTGTGGTTACCGACGGTGGCGGCGTGCTGGTGTAGCGGCGTTGGCGGTAGGGATGAGCTCCCGCTCATCCGAGTCTCTACAAGAAGTGACAGGTTTTAGAGTTCTAGGTTTTAGGTTCGAAGTCTCCAGGCGCCATACAACTGGGAACTTAAAACCTACAAGTTAGACACCTAGAACCAGGTACCTACCGGGTCAGGCTCCAAATGAGTTTTCCAAGAGATTAAACAAGGCGCTTGTAATATGTTCCGATGAACACTAATCTCGCGTGCCGTGTCGGAAAGCGAGATCAAAGCCTTGAAGGTTCAGCTTGAACGATCTAAAGCGGCTCGATTACGAGCCTGGTCCGTCTTACAGGGATTGCGCGACACACTACAAGCTGCCGGTGTGATCATCCCGCCATCGGCCGAAAAGAGCTTTGCTCGGGAAGGCGAGTACTTGGAACGGGCTTTGAAGAAAGCGTTATTAGATCGCGAAGAAGCGCTGCGCGATCTGGCCAGGGCCGCCCGATGGGTAGACCGATCCGCATTCGGACAACAATCCGATTTCGCGCAGGCGCATCAGGCGCTGTTGATTGCCTTGGAAAAAGCGGGGCGTTTCGTGTGAAGAAAAATCTCACGCAAAGCAGACTTCGCCCCATCTCCCCCTTTAGCTATGTCGGCCAAGGACGCAAAGGCGCAAAGAGAAGACGGAATAGCCGCAAAAATGCACAAAAGGCGCAAAAAAAACAACCGCAGATGGACGCAGATTTACGCAGATAGGAATGATCCAGGGATCACCTAGCCGGTCTCTAAGATTGGATCAGTACCAAGCGGGCGAAAGAACATCGTCAGGGTCAGACTAGTGTCCACCGATCAGCACCGTGATCGGAGCCCACAACCAAATCTGCGTGAATCTGCGTCTATCTGCGGTTGAGTCTTTTCGGGGTTCTTTGCTTTCTTGGTGATTTTTTGCGGCTATCTCGTCTTATCTTTGCGCCTCTGCGTCTTTGCGTGAGATTTTTTTGTTCTGTTTGCCCGTGGTGTTCTCTTTGCTGATTTCTCGTTGTGCACGTTTCTGGAGTGGTACAGGCTATGAGGAACGTTAGTCGTCAAACCTATATGAAACGCACCGCATCCGCAGTCTGGCAGGGTGATCTCAAAAAGGGACAAGGGACCGTATCCACGCAAAGTGGTGTCCTGAATAAAACGCAATATTCGTTTTCGACCCGATTCGAAAACGGTATCGGTACGAACCCGGAAGAACTGATCGCAGCGGCACACGCTGGCTGTTTTACTATGGCGTTGTCGGCTTTTTTAGGCGGCGCCGGCTTTACCGCGGACGAACTTTCGACCCAAGCGACGTTGACCCTGGAGCAGGTCGACGGCAACTGGACGATCACCGCGGTGCATCTCGACTTGACCGGCCGCGTGCCGGGCATCGATGCAGCGAAGTTCGAAGAAATTGCCGATCAGGCCAAGGCCGGTTGCCCGGTTTCCCGCGTGCTGAAAGCAGACGTCACATTGACGAAAAAGCTGGAAAGCTGAGCGGCCGGTCGGAACCCTGGAGGGGAGCCGCTTAAACGCATGCCCGGTCACAACGCGATTTGTGTCCTGTCGCGAATTAGGCCGGAAAACTTTGAAGCAGGCGGCTCCCGCGAATTACCCAGCGCTCCATAAACGACACTCCCCATGCCGCGCCCAAAACTGCTGTTCTTCGATGTAAACGAAACCCTGCTGGACCTGAACGGAATGAAGACGGTTATCGGGGAGGCTTTAGGGTCGCGTCCTGAACTGTTGCCGCTGTGGTTCACGACGATGCTCCACTCCTCGCTGGTCGTGACATTGGCCGATCAATACACAGATTTCGGTGAGCTTGGAGTGGCGGCTTTGCTGACGGTCGCGCGGCATCATGGAATCACTCTATCACCGGAAACAGCCAAACAGGCAGTATCCGTAATTCGATCGCTGCCGGCACATCCGGATGTTCGGCCGGCTTTGGAAGCGTTGAAGAGTGAGGGGTTTCGGATGGTGACACTCACAAATTCTTCACAGGACGCGGTTGATGCCCAGATGCACAACGCAGGTCTGACCGATCTGTTTCAACAAAGGTTAAGTGTGCAAGAAGTCCAGTTATTCAAGCCGCACCGCCATGTGTACCGATGGGGGGCGAACAAGCTGGGCTTCGCACCGGAGGAATGTATGTTGGTCGCTGCTCATGGCTGGGATGTCGCCGGAGCGATCTGGGCAGGTTGCCGCGCTGCTTTTATTTCCCGGCCCGGAGCCCAACTGTTCCCGCTGGCGCCAGTCCCAGAAATTGTCGAGCCGGATATGCTTGGCGCGGCCAAGCGGTTGATTGCGATGCAGAAATAACAATCCCAACCGCAGATGGACGCAGATTTACGCAGATAGGAGACGTCCTTGGAGTGATGGAGTAATGGAGTGATGGTATACTAGCTCGGAGACAATGTACTAGGGCTTTGCTCTAAGGATTTGTAAGTTGCAGACTTGCGGCTGAGTCTCATCCTCCAGCACTCCATCAGTCCAAGAAACCTGTCTTATCTGCGTCAATCTGCGTTCATCTGCGGTTGATCTTCCTCATGGCGTGGGTTGGGCAGACGGCGTTGGCTCGGGCGCCATCCGGCGTTGATACACTAGTTCGAAAGGCTCGGATCCGACGCTGACGTCACCGCGGAAAGGGTTGTCGAGCGCGCCCAACATGAAAATCAGGAGACCTAGGAGGGCAGCAACCATTACCGTCATCCAGGAATGCATGCTCAGGCTTTTCATATCGAAAAACCAGGTTAAAGCTATACTGAGGAAGGCGCCGGCAAGTACCACGGTCCATAACGGCGGCGCTAATCCTTCTTGTACACTCTGCAAACGTCTGCCCCGAAGATCTGCTAGTTGGTTAAAACTCGCATAGGCCTCTCCAAACAAGGCTTTTTGACCTTCGGTTTGCGGTTCGAATTCGGTCAGGTGCTTTTCAAATTCATTCAGCACTCTGCCTTCGCTTTCCGGCACGATCCCTTTTCTTTGTAAGGGCCAGGCCACATCGACCACTTGCCGAGTGTAGGTGCGGAGATCGGCTTGCAGTTGTGACCGGTAAGGTTCGGCAAATCCGCTCACATCCCGGTAAAGGACACCAACTCTCGCAGCTTCCTGGCCCACCCTGGTTTCAACATCGGTATAATTTTGCCAGGTGGCGACGGCGAGTAAACCCAAAGTGATTCCGTAAAAAACACAGATCGCAGCGAGATAGTAACCAACCACGTCGTTGTGCGAGTGTTGGCTGCCATGGACTCGACGGACCCATTTCCGGGTGGCATAAACCCCAGCCAACCCGACCGCGACGGTGATGGCGATTGTGAGAACCGCAAAGAGCCAGGCGGGAAGGTCGTAGACCCAGTAGAAGCTCATTTCACGTTTCGCGTTCGCCGTTCGCCCTCGCCGTTTGGCGTTTGGCGGTTATACCGTTTTTCGCCTACGGAACCAAAACGATTTTACCGATGTGTTCGCCGCGTTCCATCCGTTCGTGGGCTTCAGGCGCCTCCGCGAACTTGAACACGCGATCGATGAGTGGCCGGAAATTTGTCCGGTTCGATAGCCGAGGCCAAACCTGCCGGCGTAGGTCCTCGGCGATTACGCCTTTTTCGGCGGGTGATCTAGGCCGCAGGTTCGAGGCTAGAACCGTTCCGCGTTTCTTGATTAGCGAGGAAACTGCGAAAGTGGCTTCATCGCCGCCTTGGATCGCGAGCAGCGAGATGCGTCCATTAATCGAGATACAATTGATACTGCGCTGGACGTAATCGCCTCCGACAATATCGAGCACGACATCTACCCCGCGTTGACCAGTAAGGCGCAGAGTTTCTGTGACGAAATCTTGGGTCTTGTAGTTAATCGTCGCATTCGCGCCGATCCGTATACACGCCTGGCATTTTTCGTCGGTACCAGCAGTCGCGATGACGGTGGCTCCGAATTCGCGAGCTAACATAATCGCAGTGGAACCAATACCGCTGGTTCCACCTTGGATCAGGATGGTTTCGTCCGCCTGTAATTTGGCCCGGCGAAAGGTGTTTTCCCATACCGTAAAAATATTTTCGGGGAGAGTAGCAGCTTCCTTAGCGGACCAACCGGTGGGAATCGGTAACACCTGGCTAACCGGCGCCACACAGAACTCGGCGTAACCGCCGCCGGCCAATAAAGCGCAGACCGGGTCGCCAACCTTGTATGCGGAAACTCCGGCGCTACAAGCGGCGATGACTCCGGCTACTTCTAGCCCGGGCAGATCCGATGACCCGGTTGGCGGGGGATAATGGCCGCGCCGCTGTAAAACATCCGGGCGGCTGACACCCGCTGCTTCAACTTTTATCAGGACTTCGCCGTCTTTAGGCGCTGGAATTTCTCTTTGTCTAAGAGCGAGGACATCCGGCGGCCCGAATCGGGTGATCTCAACCACATTCATGAGGTTCTGGGTGGTCATGCTCTGAATCTGACGCAAAGACGGGAAAAGGCTAGGAGACACCCTGGAGCGATGCCTGGCTTGCGAGCCCGAAGGGGGGCCGAAGGGGGGCCGCCATCCCTGGAGCGTTGCCTTCCCGCAGCCGCACATGTGCTCAACCTAAGCACCGGCGATCCGCGCATCCGGTAGCTGCCGACTGCCAGATTGGAAACAGCTCCGTAGGAGCGAAATCTTTATAGCTTGAGCCATAAAAAACGGGACCAGCTCCGGAGGAGCGACATAGAGTTGGAGACCTCGGTTAGGCCTGGCCACCTATTCTTGGATGCCGCTCCTACGGAGCTGACCGCCTTCGTGTTGCTGCGGCTATAAAGAGATTGCGCTCCTACGGAGCTACCAACCGCATCAGCTGAATCAGGCTCGGAGCACAATCGCGTTTTTTAATCCGACCTCGTCCCGCGGCCGCGGGAAGGCAGCGCTCCACGGGCGGCCCATGGAACGGACGGGACCCATTATCCCATGTGTGCCATCAGTCCCATCTGTCCGTTCCCCCAGAGTCCTCTTTGGCCTAGAACCAGGGTCAACAGTCGACAGCTAACGGCATAACGTCAAACACCAAACGCGTCATGCGATCAGATCTTCAATGCGGATTGGCAACTCACGCACCCGTACGCCGGTAGCATGATATACTGCAGAAGCGATCGCCGGTGCGACACCGGCAAGACCGATCTCGCCGATCCCGCGGGCGCCGAGCGCGTTGAGGTGCGTATCCGGATAATCAAGGAAGATCACATCGATCTCCGGAGCGTCCGCATTGGTCGAGACCACGTAGTCCGCGAGGTTGCTATTGATGGGTGCTCCGCGGTTTTGATCATCGTAAATCGTGTGCTCAAACAGAGCCATGCCGACTCCCATCACCACCGCTCCCTCGATCTGATTTCGGCCGGTTCGCGGGTTAATGATTCGCCCGGCGTCGATCGCGGTTACAACTCGGCTGACGCGCAAGCGCGCAATCTCCGGTTGCCAAGTGACCTCCACGAATTGGGCTCCAAACGAATGGCTGGAGAGCTTGGGTTTAGTCAATCCAAGCAGATCAGTGAAATCGCCCTGAGATCGTCCGGTGCCAGACACGCTGTTAATGTTGGCTGTCTGGAGAACTTGTTCGTAAGGAACACCATTCGCGGGAGCCTGATCTTTTCGGTGAATCCGGCCGTTGCTGAAGACCAAGTTATCGGTTGATTGCCCGGAGAATGGGCTGGCCGTAGTAGCCGCAAACTGGACTTTCTGGATCGCGTTCTTGGCTGCTTCCAAGACCGCTGGAACTAACGAGGCAGTCACCATGGAGCCGCCGGAGAGAGGCCCAGTTGGTAACGCACTGTCACCGAGCACAACCTCGATCTTATCCGGATCGATCCCAAGCGCTTCGCCCACGATCTGGGCAAGCATGGTGTAAGTACCGGTCCCGATATCCTGGGTACCGCAAGCAACCCGGACTGAGCCGTCCGCTTTCAAGTCAATAGTCGCCTCGCAATCCAGACGATTCGCGATCCAAGTGGCCGCGGCCATACCCCATCCAAGAATCAGCCCATCTTTTCCCATGGAGCCGACCGCTGGTGTTCTCTGGTGCCAACCGAACTTTTCAGCACCAACCGTGAGACACTCTTTCAAATGTCGTGATGTAAACGGCAGGTTAAGTGATTCATCGATCTGAGTATCATTCCGGAGACGGAGCTCGACCGGATCGATTTTTAGTTTCACTGCCAGCTCGTCCATCGCCGATTCCAGAGCAAAAAGGCCAGGGACAGCCCCAGGACCTCGCATCGAGGTGGGTGTCCCAACGTTAAGGTGCACCACGCCGTTTGTGGCCCGAAGATTGGGACACTGATAAAGATGAGGTGTGGCTTCACTGCAACCTTCGTCGTAATCGTCTAGAATCGACGAATGATTCAAGGAATCGTGCTGTGTAGAAACGAGCTCGCCGTTAGTGGTCGCTCCCAGGCGGACCCGCTGTTGGGTCAACGGCCTGTGCCCAACCGCTTGAAACATCATCTTGCGGCTAACCACGAGTTTCACGGGCCGGTTTAGATTCCGGGAAGCAGCGGCGGCAAGGAGACAATGTGTCCAAGGCCAGAGTTTTCCTCCAAAACCTGAACCTAAGAATCTGGAGATAACGCGCACGTTTTCGGGTGGAACGCCGAGCATGGCGCTCATCGCGAGCTGCTGATTTTTTACTGCCTGGGTTGACTCATAGAGCGTAAACGCCGTTCCGTCCCATACTGCGACCGTGGCATGCAATTCAATCGGGTTATGGGTTTCGGCCGGGGTCACATACGTCTGATCGATCTTAACCACTGCGCTGTTGAATGCCGCGACAGGGTCTCCCCGTTGGCTGTCCACCTTTGGTTCATCTTGCGCCACCAGCTTCGTTCGTACATCTGGTGTTTCCTCGTGGTACGTCACCCTGACCGCGTCGGCAGCCGCCTGGGCCTGTTCTAAAGACTCGGCGATGGCCACAGCCACATACTGGCCATAGTAACGGATAATGTCATCTTCGAGCGGAGGCCTGTGCTCGTCGATTACGATGGAGAAGTCCGCGTTCGGAGGTACCCGGAAAAAGCGGCCGATGTTCTCCCGATGAAACACCGCTCTTACTCCTGGCATCTTTTCGGCTGCGGAAGTATCCAGCGTGGCAATGGTCCCTTTCGCGATCGTGCTTGGCACGGGCACCGCATACAGCATCCCGGGGAAATTATGGTCAGATGTATAGGCAGCGGTTCCGCTAACTTTCAGCGGGCCGTCGACTCTCGGTATCGGTCGTCCTATCACCGGCAAGACTTTATTCTCCGTTGTCCCGTTCTGAGCTGTCGGCATAATCTCGTTCCTTGGAAATAGTTAGGCGGTTTGCGTGGCAAGCTTGAGAGCGTGGGTTAGACACCTTTTGGCCAGCTCGATCTTGAACCCGTTTTGGCTCTGCGCGCGTGCACCTTGAAGAGCGGCTTCGGCCGCAGCTCGAAAGGTATTTTCGCTCGACGTTGCGCCGGCTAAAACTTGCTCTGCTTCCTTGGATCGCCAAGGTTTAGTGCCCACTCCACCTAGCGCAACGCGAGCATAACTGAGCCGATTGTTCTCGATCTTTATTATCACGGCGGCTGACGCCAGAGCGAATTCGTAAGAAGCCCGGTCGCGCAGTTTCAGATACAGAGACTTATTGCCGGCCACAGGCGGTGGCAGCGTCACATGCGTTATCAGGTCACCTGGTTCGAGCACGGTCTCTCGTTGAGGCCTCTCGCCCGGTAGAACGTAAAATTCGTTGATCGGAACCGAGCGCACCGCTTGCCCGTTTTGAATATGAATCGTGGCCTCGAGAGCAGTCAGGGCGACGTTCATATCTGACGGATTTGTGGCGATACAATGTTCGCTGGTGCCAAGGATCGCCATCATCCGGTTAACCCCGTTGATGGCTCCGCAACCGGAACCGGGCTCGCGTTTGTTACACGGCATCGTGGTATCCCGGAAATACATGCAACGGGTTCGTTGCAATAAATTCCCCGAAGTCGTCGCCTTGTTTCGCAGTTGGGCTGACGCTCCGGAGAGCAGAGCTTGGGATAGGACCGGATAATCGTTAAGAACGGAAGAGTGGTGAGCCAGGTCGGAATTCCGGACCATCGCCCCGATCTTTAGACCGCCGTCTGGCAAGGTCTCTACAGCGCCCAGCGGTAATCGATTAAGATCGATCAGAGTGTGCGGCTGTTCGACATTCAGCTTCATCAGATCGATTAAAGTGGTGCCGCCGGCAATAAACCGGATTTCTGCGCCTTGCTGGGCGGTGTTTGCGGAAGCAGCCGCCGTAGCCGCGCTGGTTAGGTCACTGGGACGCGTAAATTCGAAGGTATGCATACGAATCCTTGTTTACTTGTCCGCCTTAGTCTCGCGGCTGCGAGACGGCGGCGGAGCTTGCACTGGGCTTTTTTTGGCGGACGGATTGAATCGCGGCTACGATGTTTGAGTAGGCTCCACAACGGCAAATATTACCGCTCATTAACTCCTTAACGTCGGCATCATGTGGGCCGCAGGGTTCGTTCATAAGGGCTGCTGCGGACATGATCTGTCCCGAAGTGCAATAGCCGCATTGATAGCCGTCACAAGCCACAAAGGCCGATTGCATCGGATGAGGATTACCCGGTTGGCCGAGACCTTCGATGGTAGTGATCTCGTCTCCCTCGTGCATCACCGCAAACGACAGACAGGAATTCACCCGGCGCCCGTTGATATGCACTGTGCAAGCGCCGCATTGCCCGTGGTCACACCCTTTTTTGGTCCCGGTTAGTCCGATGTTTTCGCGGAGGCAATCAAGCAGGGTAGTACGCGGATCCAGCTGGAGGCGATGTTCAGCACCATTGATCTGTAGCGTAACCGGTAAACCGGTCTGTGGCGGAGTCGGAGTGGAGGGAGGTGAGGCTGGCTCCGGCGTGGCCGGCGGGACAGCTCTGGCTAACGGAGCCGTGGTCGCCAGCAGACCGACTGAGCCTAACCGCGATAGGAAGGCACGACGAGAAGAGGAACCGAACCCGGAAGGGGCGTCCGTTCCCAGCCCTTTGTTTTTATTAATATCGTCAGACATGATTTCAGAATTCGGTTCAGGTGCAGCTGCAAGCTAGTCCTACCGGGAAAAGGAAGACAATTATACTTTCGGGTACCTCTTGGGCTTCCATGCTCGAGTAGCGCGAGGAACGACCTGTGTCGATTCCCACGATACAGACGGCGGGGCGAGTTGCTGTCGCGATCTTGCGCTCCCTGTTGGATTCTTGCGAAAAACAGACCGCGAATGCAGGCGAGAAACACTTCAACCGCAGAATGGACCAGCCGTCGTCCCGCGCCTGCGGGACTATGGCGGGCAAGCTGCAGATTTACGCAGATAAAGGACAGCAACCGCGAATGGACACGAATGGACGCGAATAATTAAGAAATTTCTGCCTATTGACAAAAGCAGTACCGAGCGAGGCTTGGGAAAGGCTTTTAATAATTCTCTCAGTGTGACGGTGTCCCTTTCGGCAAGTTCGATTTTGATTCGCGTCTATTCGCGGTTTTTAACTCTTATCTGCGTAAATCTGCGTCCATCTGCGGTTAAGGTCTGGATCCGCGGTCCGGGTTGCAGCTAGGGCTGGGCCGAACAATAGTGGGGGAACGTCATGAAATACCGCACGTATCGCAACACCGACCTTACCGTCAGCGAAGTGGGCTTTGGGTTATGGACCGTTTCCACGGGCTGGTGGGGCAACTTCAGTGAGTCCGAGGCTATCGCGCTCATGCATAAAGCGTTCGATCATGGGGTCACCCTGTTCGATGCTGCGGATACGTACGGCAACGGGTTGAGCGAGGAGTTGATCGCAAAAGCGTTTCCAGATAAACGCGATCAAATCGTGATCGCGACTAAGGTCGGTTACGATTTTGTGCATCACGGGGATGAACGGCGCGGGCAACGCGAGATACCGCAAGACTTTTCACCGGATGCGATTAAGAGAGCGACCGATGCGGCCCTGAGCCGGCTTAATACCGACCGAATCGATCTGTTGCAGTTGCACAATATCCGCATGGAACAGGTGGATGACGATCGGGCCTGGGAAACGCTGGATGAATTACAGAAAGCCGGAAAAATCCGTTACTACGGTATGGCTCTGGGTCCGGCTATCGGCTGGCTCTATGAAGGCGTTCGATGTGTACAGAAACGCAACCTCACTAGCGTACAACACATCTATAACATACTGGAACAACATCCAGGTAAGCCGATCCAGGACTCGGCTAGTGAAGCCGGCAAAGACACGATGTTTCTGATTCGAGTGACGCATTCCTCCGGTATGCTCGAGGGTCATTACACGGCCGATACCCAATTCCCGCCAAATGACCATCGAAATCATCGGCCGAGGAGCTGGTTATTAAACGGAGTCAAGAAAGTTGAACAGCTCAGGTTCCTGGAAGGCCCGGGCCGTACTCTCGGCCAAGCCGCCTTACAATGGTTACTGAGGGACCCGCAAATCGCATCCACGCTTCCCAATATTTACGAGGAAAAACAGCTCGTTGAATTTGCTTCCGCTCCGGACACACCAGCGCTGACCGACGAAGAGATGGAACGGATCGAGACGCTTTATGCTGCCAAGTTTGGCCTTGAGGAAGAGCCGAGTAAGTTTAAAGGCACGATGGCGCTCACTGCGTGAGAAGTGAGAAGTGAGAGGTGATTAGTAGGAGGAACGCTGCATCGTTGGGTGAAAGACGATTCTGTTCGCGAAGGCGATTAAGCCAGTCCAGAATATTGCCCTGCCGTCCGCGGCAACGTCCACCAATCACTTCTCACCTCTCACTTCTCACTAGCAAGATGGACGCTGCCGAAGCACTACAGGAATTTCTGCGGCCGCAGCGCGCTTTGCGAAACCTAAAGCGGGAAGACGCAGTCTTGGAGCAGGCGGAAGTTAGCCGGGTGATGATTACTCCCGGCACTGAAAATGAAGAGGAAGATATTGCGATTTATCGCTGGGGGAATGGGGAGCAGCGGGTTCTGTTGGTGCATGGTTGGGCGGGGAAAGCCGCCCAGTTCTTTGCGCTGATCAGCGCGCTCCTGGAGCACGGATTTTCGGTGGTTGCATTCGATGCGCCCGCGCACGGTAACTCGTCAGGCGTTTTCGCGAGTGGTCCGGCGTTTGCCCGGGCCGCGCGGATGGTTGATGAACGACACGGGCCATTTTATGCAGTGGTCGCCCATTCGTTGGGCGCAACCGCCGCTTCCATCGCTCTGGCTCAAGGACTCAGGGCTCAGCGCGCGGTCTTGCTAGCACCGGCCGGCTTCATTGAGCCCTTACTGGAAACATTCATTAAACTGCGCGAGTTGCCCGACCCGTTGGCCGGCGCCTTGCGAGAGCGGTTCGCAGCCCGATATCCTGCTGGGATCATTTCGGTACCGCTTCTAGCCAAGGCTTTCGAGATCCCTGCCTTAATCTTGCATGATCCAGACGATGGCGAGTTGCCTTTTTCGCATGGCGAATCGATCGCCGATTCCTGGCCAGGCGCCACGTTAGTGCCTGCTAGCGGCGCCGGTCATTGGCGGATTTTGCGGGATCAATCCGTGATCGAAAGAACCGTGGCGTTCCTCGCCTGACGCTCGAACGTGGAGTGATGGAGTGATGGAGCGATGGAGTGATGGAGTGATGGAGTGATGGAGTGATGGTCACGCGAAGCAATCGACTCGAAGAGTTGAGCCATCATCCCTCTTGTTCTAATACTCCAAACCACCAATACTCCATCACTTCATTACTTTCTTCCATGCGCGGCATCATCCAACGTGTTACCCGAGCGGCCGTGATTGTAGACGGCAAGACCGTTGGCGAGATTGGCGTCGGGGTCTTGCTCCTCTTAGGAATCGAAGCGGCCGACCAACGCGAAGACATCGAGTGGCTGGCGGGGAAAATCGCGCGGCTCCGGATTTTTCCTGATGCGGCTGGCGCAATGAGTCAGTCTGTGACCGATATTGGCGGCCAGGCACTGGTTGTCTCTCAGTTCACGTTATTCGCCAGTACTAAGAAAGGTAATCGTCCTTCATTTATTCGAGCGGCTCCGCCAGAGTTTGCCGAGCGCATGTATACCGATTTTTGCCAGGAGCTCGAAGGGTTGCTTGGGAAGCCAGTGCAACGAGGAGTGTTCGGAGAACATATGTCGGTCCAGCTGGTGAATGATGGCCCCGTCACAATCTGGATCGATTCGAAACAGAGGGACTAAAAAATTCACGCAAAGCCGCAAAGGGAAAACAGACAACCAGAATAGCTGCAAAAAGGCACAAGAAGC
>DASUWQ010000087.1:0-9059 GCA_036378375.1 Chthoniobacterales bacterium | reverse complement strand
GTGGATCGTCAGGTGGGGTTTCCTCAGTGGTGATTTGAAACCCGATGTTCGGGAACGGCTGTGTGACTTGGATACATCGTAACTGAAGATATGAAATTATTTGTTGGAAACCTGTCTTTCGCGACCGTTGAGGACGATCTGAGGGACTTATTTTCTCAATACGGCACCGTGACCGACGTATTCGTAGCGACTGACCGTGTTAGTGGACGCTCACGTGGGTTCGGCTTTGTGACCATGGGCAATGAAGCCGAAGGCCAAGCCGCGATTAGCGCATTGGAAGGGCATTCACTCGACAATCGCAATTTGACCGTGAACGAAGCGCGCCCGAAAGAAGAGGGTCGGCCAAGATCGTTCGGCGGAAATAAGCGACCGTTCAGCGACCGTCGGCGTTAAGCCAGAGCGTATAGAACCAGCGCCTAGGTCTTTTAATTTTTGGGCTGCTGGCGCGATTTAAGAACCAAGCCGTTTCGGTGGAAAGACTTGGTAGGCGGTAGGGGAGCCGTCCAATTTGCAGGCGAGGTACGAACCTCGCCTGTTCTGCCAGAACGAAAATTAGGTGTTTTAGTCTGAATTACAATTTATTGCGCGATCACAAACGGATTTATGCCGACCGAAGACTCCATAGTCACTGAAGGAAAAATTGTTACGGTTCTGCCAGGAACGATGTTCCGCGTTGAACTCTCTAACCAGCATCTGGTTCTGGCCCATATCTCAGGCAAAATGCGCAAAAAGTTCATCCGGCTTACGGTCGGCGATCGGGTGAAACTAGAAATGTCACCGTACGACCTGGGTAAAGCCCGGATCGTTTATCGGTTGGGCTAAGCATGAAAGTCATTGTGACAGGCTTGCTCGGGAGCTTTGGTCGGAGCGACTATCGGCAGGTCCGAGTCGTCACGAAGTCGATCTTCTACCCAACTCGGGCTATTAACCCTTAAGCCGAACTGAGATTAGTCCAAGCCAGTGTTTCATTGGACCGACATACTGGGTCTCGGATACCTCGGGTTTGAGCTTTTCATTTTAGCTACCCGCCGGGGAAAGGCAAAAGCCAAGTCGGCCAAATCGGCTAAGTCGGCTGACCGCGGGACCATTTACGCCGCGTGGTCCTTGATCCTCGGCAGTTGCATCATCGGCTTTTTCCTAGCTCGCCACATTACGGCCCTCAATTGGCCGGCGCATTCGCCGGCGATTATCGGCGTGGCTGTCTTACTCGAGGCCAGCGGTATAGCTCTGCGCATTTGGGCCATCCGGCACCTTGGGAGATTCTTCACGGTTGCTGTCGGTATTCAACACGGACATCACGTGATTCAGGATGGTCCTTATCGTTTTGTTCGCCATCCTTCGTATTCCGGCTCGCTGCTAGCGTTGGTTGGGCTTGGGTGTCTCACTTTCAACTGGCTTGGACTCATCCTGATAGCAATCTGCACGTTCTGGGCATATGCGATACGGATTCCAGTCGAAGAGAAGGCCATGCTCGCCGAGTTTGGTGCCGAGTATGAGCAATACTCAGCGCGCACCAAGCGGATGATTCCTGGGATCTACTAAATAGCCAACCTGCTGTAAGCGGTTGCTAACTCGATCAAGGCGCGAAACCTTTCGAGGAATGATCGTCACCTTGCTCACCGACTTTGGTTTGGACGACTATTATGTGGCGGCGATGAAGGGAGTGATTCTTTCGCGCTGTAGCCAAGTGCATTTGGTCGATATCAGCCACGGGATCGCGCCGCAAAATGTTCTTTCTGCTGCCTACGTGTCGCTGGGCGCTTACCAGCAATTTCCGGCTGGAACCGTTCATCTGGCCGTGGTCGATCCTGGTGTGGGCTCAACCCGGCGTAGCCTCATTTTGCGAACTGACCGGTACCTTTTTGTGGGCCCGGACAACGGTCTATTTTCATTAGTCACACCCGAATTCGCAGAAGCGTTTGAGATTCGGCCGTCTGCTTATCTGGCGGCGACGGTTAGTAACACTTTTCATGGGCGCGATATTTTTGCGCCGGTAGCGGCAGCCTTAGCGGCTGGTAATAAGCCGGAGGAGCTTGGTTTGCCGATCGGCGATCCGAAACGATTCGCGGCCCTCTCTCAAGTCAGCGGCGCGACCATCAAATCCCAGATTATCCATCTCGATCGATTCGGAAATGCGATAACCGGAATCGAGCGTCGCCATCTTAGCTCACAGCGGCTCGCTGCGTCGTTCTCATTGCGAGCAGGTGCTGCCGACATTCATCTCCAGAAACGCTTTTATACAGAGGAACCGGTAGTCCCTGGCGAGCCATTTTTGATCTGGGGTAGCTTAAACTTTTTGGAAATATCGGTCACCAACGGTTCTGCCGCAGAGCTGCTGAACTTGAGTTGTGGTCAGGAGGTAATTCTGGAGTTGGGGAGCTAGGATAGGGGGCGCGTCGTCCTTCCATAGTCGTCCTCGTACTCGTCGTCGGGATTATTGGTAGGGCGAGGCTCCCGAACGTAGTCGAACCGCTGGCATACTTTCTCCCAACAGTTTGATTCGTCTGCACGTGAAGCAGCATGGCCGAGCCGGGGTTGGACACCGCAATCAGACTGCGATCCTTTCTCTGTCTAAGGCGGGATCGGTTTCTGCCAAAACACACCTCAATTCACGCCGAAGAGACAGAGGGACACCTAACCGGTTTGCCACATCCAACTCCCGGCTCGGCCATGCTGCATTAACGGTTCGGCGAGCGATCCATCAAAGGCAGCTCGTACTGGCAGCCTGTCACGTACTGGAGCCTCGCCCTACCAAAGATTCGAGGACGACGACGAGTACGAGGACGATTGTTCGCTCTCCTCCTAACTCCTAGATTCCAGCTCCTGGCTCCTCGCTCCGGCCCGTCTTCTTTCGATAATACCGTTTTGCTTTGGCTTTGCTCCCGCAATCGTTCATGTTGCACCAGCGCCGGCTATGGTTCTTGGTCAGATCCAGAAACAACCAGCCGCATTCCTCTCCTGCGCATTGGCGGATCTTGGTCAGCGACTCGCTGGATCCGAGCAGCTCGGCCGCAGACCAGGCAACAGGCCCTAGTAGCCGCGCTTCATCTAACGCGCAGCCGGTCCGGAAACAGACCAATCGTTCGCGCTCTGCGCCGATTTGCAGCGTGATCGGCGTGCGAGCTAGGAGACTATTAATAACGTCTAAATCGCATTTTGATGGTTGCCGGTCCTCGCTCACGTCACAAAAAGCGCGGTAAAGGGCGTCCCTGAAGTGGACTGCCACATGGAGGAGCCGCTCGCCTTGTGCGGGAACCATCGTGCCCTGGCGCAGCAATTCGATGCCCGCGGATTCATCCAGGATGCCCGCCTGGCGGCACCACGCTATCAGGTCCTCGAATGAGCCGAGTTTGTCTCCGGGTTGTATAGCCCGGTGATTCGAGACGGTATTCGTAAAGTCGAGACAGAGAGCGCCGCCGATCCAACCGAAAGTCGGCTCAATCTTTTGCATATCACCGGCAAAGTAGCACTTGCATGGTAATAAACAATAGGATAGTTTCTACCATCAAAAAGGTTATTAGAAGGTAATATAATGAAGAGAATCCAATTTTCGAACGGCATCGATCCAGGTGTTGCTGAGGTGTTGTCTCCTCTTAGTGGCCAGGTCTCGCGGGTGCATCGGTTCGCCACCGCCGACTATCCGAAATCAATCGTTTTGTTCCCGGGGAACAGGTCTCAATTGATGAGGGTGCCACAATTAGGATACTCCTTAGAAACGCTGGCATTTGGCATCTGCGGCGCTGCATCTTTTGCGCTAATGCTAATGATCGTTTTAGGGGTGAATTGATCAGAAGTATATTGAGCATAAGCTTACCGTGAAAATATCCTATAGATAGTGCGTTTCCCTGGAACATCCGATGAGTAGAAACCCATTTAGTCATATCGATCTGCGCGTGCGCAGCTTCGCCAAGGTGACCGACTTCTACCGAGCTCTGCTGCCTGAGCTCGGTTTTACGATGTGGTGGGGTGAAGAAGGCGGGGAGTGGCGCGGCGCGGCAACCGCAGAACCGTTTCCGGGTAAGGCCTTCTTTGGCTTTACAGAAGATCCGGCGCATAAGCCAAACGCGACCTGTATCGCGTTTTGGGTCAACACGCGTGAAGAAGTCGACCGAATTGGTGAAATAGTTAAAAGGTCGGGAGGACGGAATATCGAGGGGCCGGCCCATTGTCCCGAGTACAGCGAGGAGTACTACGCGGTCTTTTTTGAGGATCCGGACGGTAACCGGCTTGAGGTGGTCCATCGGACCAGATAAAAACACCGAGAACGCCAGCAAACTTGTGGGCAACGGGTCGCCTGATGTTGTTCCTCCAGAGCTATTCAGACGTTTTGGATGCGCGGACGAGCTCGTCCCTACCGGATGCCGAAAAAATGCGCGGGCTTTTTTCGGCTGCGCGGGCTAGAGATTGGTATAACGCCTCGTGAAACACTTCCCTCTAATTGCGTTGCTGTTTACTCTGCCTCTGAGCTCGTGTACTGAGTCGCCCCTATCGTTCCTATTACCCCCAACGCCGGGACAATACGGCACCAACGATTACGCAGTGGGTGAAGCACAACCCTATCCCCAAGAAGTGATCCTAGCGAAGAAACGACTAGCCAATTTTATCCGCCGAGCAGGCCCGAAGCAAAGACAGGTGCTTGATCAGAATCCCTATGTGGCTGTGCAGGCCAACGAACTGCTGGCCGGAGAAGTTTGGCCGTTGTTGCGACAACTTAGCTCAGGGCGTGTGAAAACAATGCAATACGTGCAGGATCTGCAAAACCAATCGAATTATTGGGTGAAATTCTTGCTGCTTTTTGATGGACGGACCCAACGTCTTTTAAGATCCGACGGCGTACTGATTATGGATGAGCCGCAGAGGGGTTCGGTGGCCAACTTTGGCGGCACCAAAGCGATATACGCTGGAGCCGGATGGTGGTAAGAAGTTCACAGTTCGCGGTTTGCCGTTCACCGTAGACTGATATGCGGCGGCACCGACATAGGTCCCATTAGTCCCATAGGTCCCATTCGTGTTCACCGTCCCCGGCAACCGAGAACCGAGAACAGTGAACAATGAACCGTTCAGACCGTGGCAGGCTCGAAGTTTTCGGACTGAGACGGAAGTTTAGCCGGTTCTCTAGACTGCTGTCGGAATCGATTAACAGCGTTTAAATAAGCACGAGCGCTTGCATCGATAACATCGGTGCTTGCTCCCTTTCCGGTGACCAGGCGGCCTCCACCAAAATCGCATTTCACCGTTACCTCCCCAAGAGCGTCCTTTCCGCCGGACATCGACTCAACCAGATATTCGACCAAATGACCGCTTTGGTGAAGGATCCGGTCGATGGCTTTCATAGCGGCATCCACTGCGCCGTTTCCGGGAGCCGAATCTTGCAGCAACTCATCTCCTTTTCGCACTCGGACGGTAGCGGTAGGCACAGTGCTTGTACCGGACGTGACGTGCAGATACTCGAGCTGCCAGGTCTCACCCGACGACCCGAAGGAGTCGTCGATCAGGGCTGCCAAATCTTCGTCGTAAACAAACTTCTTTTTGTCGCCAATTTCTTTGAAACGAGCAAAGAGACGGTTGATCTCCTCGTCGCTTAGCCGATACCCCAGGTGCTCGAGACGCTTTACCATGGCGTGGCGGCCACTGTGCTTGGTCAGTGGAAGCTCAGACTCACCCCAGCCAATATCGACCGGGTTCATGATTTCGTAAGTCTCACGATGTTTCAGGATTCCATCCTGATGGATACCCGCTCCATGAGCGAAAGCGTTCTCGCCTACGATCGCCTTACTCCTGGCTATCGTGAGCCCACACATGCGGCTGACCAATCGAGAGGTCTTCACGATCTCCTGATAGTTCAAATCGGTGTGATAACCGCCGTAAAAGTCTTTTCTAGTCTTCAGCGCCATCACGACTTCTTCCAGAGCAACGTTCCCGGCCCGCTCACCAATACCATTGATGGTCCCCTCGACTTGCCGAGCGCCGGCCCGAATCGCTGCGAGCGAATTAGCGACTGACAGACCCAAGTCATCGTGACAGTGCACGCTGATAATCGCGTCGTCGATATTCCTGACATTGTCTTTTAAATACTGGATTAACGCCGCAAATTGGTCCGGGACGGCGTATCCCACGGTATCGGGAATATTAACCGTGGTAGCGCCCGCCTCGATCGCAGCCTGAATTACTTTGGCTAAAAACTCCGGCTCGGTTCGAGATGCGTCCTCGGGAGAAAACTCGATATCTTTGACCAAGGCCTTTGCTCGTTTAACCCCTTCGACTGCTAACCTAACCACCTCTTCGTCCACCTTTTTGAGCTTATGATCTCGGTGAATTTTCGAGGTGGCCAGAAAGACATGAATCCGGGCTCGGTCGCCGGCCGGTTTCACGGCAGCTCCGGCGGCATCGATGTCCGCGGGAGTACACCGAGCAAGACCGGCAATGATCGGGCCGCGTACCTCAGTTGCAATTCGTTCGACGGATTCATAATCGCCGTCGCTGATAACGGGGAAGCCGGCCTCAATTATGTCGACATTGAGCCGTTGCAGTTGCCGGGCGACCTCTAGTTTCTCGCGGAGATTCATCGATGCCCCAGGACATTGTTCTCCGTCGCGTAAGGTGGTATCGAATACAAAAATCTTTTCGGACATAAAGCTTTTCCAGTTCGGTTTAAGGATTTGGTGAACAGTTCTTTAATGTCGACGTTGTCGTCACCTCGACGAACGTGACCAAACTACAGAAATTAGAGACTGAGGAGAAGAGAAGAGTTCGGGGCGCCACTCCCGAGGAGGAGCTCAAGGCTAAGCAGCTGAGCGATAAAGCGCATGTGGAACGTTAGGCTACAAAGCAATTCCACATTTGCAAGAACCAATTTCACCACAAAGACACAAAGGACACGAAGGGGAAGGGGAAGGTGATTGGTGATTGGTGATTGGTGATTGGTGATTGGTGATTGGTGATTCGTCGTGGCTGTTAGAGACAACACCACGAAAATTCAAGCAGGAAACCATTCAGGAAAGGGCACCGGTGGCTTCGAGTTCGACCAGTCACCTTTCACCAATCACCAATCACCTTTCACCTTCCCCTTTGTGTCTTTGTGGTGAAATCCTCCTATCGGCACTCCGGACATTTCCCGAAAAACTCGAGAGAATGCCGAACATCGGTAAAGCCATACCGTTTTCCGATGGCCTGTTCCACTTTCTCGACGGGGCAGGAGTCCACCATCAAAGTTACCCGGCCGCATTGGGTACAAATCAGGTGATCGTAATGTTGCTGCGGATCGAGCAGCTCGAAGTAGCTACAGGAACGATTAAGATGGACTCGCTGAGCCACTTGTAACTCTTCTAGCAAACCCATCACCCGGAACACGGTCGCATAATCCGGAGTAACACCGTCAACGACCGAACGATGTTGAATTTCTTCGAGCGACAACGGTTCCGTCGCCTCGAGCAACGTCTCCAAGATTTTTTGACGACCCTTCGTTACCCGTAGTCCGCGCGAGTGGAGCAAAGCAATGATCGCTTCCAGACTCAACTCGGTGAGCGGAGAATGAGGCTCGTGTCCCATCTCCACAATGTAGCTGCATCTCCCGTTACCGCGCACGAAAAACTATCGTGAGCGACGGTAGGGCAAAAATCTAGGCGCGCATAAACATCGCGCATTGGTTAACCTTATCCGCGCCGAGATTTTCACCGTACCGGTCTTATGCTTCAAGAACGCCGGGTAGTAGCTTGTCGAGCTCCGCTCGGGCGCTGCTGAAACTGACGCGTTCTCTGGCCCGGTTCAGCATCGATTCGACGGCCTGATTGTACTCAGAATCTATAGTAAGCAGACGCAGCATACGCTCGAGCAAGGCGTCAAAGCTTTGCCCGTCGCTAACGAGCTCCGGGACAATCTCCCTCTCGATGGCGCCGTTCCCGCCAATAGTGGGAACACCGCAGAGGAGCGCATCCCCGGCAACTTGGCCCGGCACCCGGCTCTGATCGAATTGGAGCACCAATCGATGCCGACGCAATACCTGTGTGTATTCGAAGTAAGGCATCGAGGGCAGCACCGTCAGTTGGTCTGCAGGAAACCGAAGTGCGGCCAACAATTTCTTCGACCCGAGCGAACCTTTGTCGACGACCGTGACAGGGTGTGACGTTTTTCTGACCCCCGCGAGCGCAAGCAAATGATTCCGGGAAGGAACATCGAATTCTCTGGTCCCAATAAAGATCCCCGCCCGTTTTTCCAACGGCAATGAGAGATTCCAGCTTGGTTCGTCGATAGGATAAGGCGTTGGTAAATAGGCTACCTTGCGCGATACCGATCGATAGAGCGGGACCAGGTCTGGCGTACTGGACAGACAGAGATCAGCATTTGCAGCAATCTCGCAGAAAGCATCGAATACTCTGGTATCCTGGAGTTGAGCGGCGACTTGGTGGGCTCCTGATTCCTTGAACGAGATTGCCACAACGCATCCGTGCGCTTTCAATGTAGCAAATGCCGACCGGGCGGCCTTGAGGTTTCCCCTTAGAAGCAGCAAAACGTTTCTGTGCTGCCCGGCTAATGTCGTTGTGCGGTAGAATCCGCCATGGGTACATGCCGCATAGGCGTGATAATTCAACGGCGGATGGCCATTGAAATTCGGTTCAGGCAGACTAGTTCTGAACGGTTGGTCCGGATCCCGCCCTAAAGGATTTAAAACTGCTAAACCGGGTAGAAAAGCGAAGTTCACACCGAAAATTCCAACCGAAAGCTAAGATTTAAGATCCACAGGTTATCAGATTTCGATTAGTGCTTCGGTTCAAATCCTAGGCAAAGAGAGATCGGTGAGCCATTAACGTGTTCATAGCTAACCAGCAGAGATTACCTCGAAATATAATCGGTGTAATCTGCGAAATCTGTGGATCCCAAATTCTGTAGATTAAAATGGGCCGTTAGCGCCCGTTGCATTGTGCGGAACGATTAAAACCGGGCAACGCGTTCGGCTAAGAATGCCCTCGGTCACGCCGCCCTCGATGAGATGGTAAAGCGCGCCATGATGGTGAGATCCAATAACGATGAGATCAACTCTCGCGGTCTCGGCTTGTGCTAGG